>NZ_JBEZGQ010000555.1:0-5625 GCF_040650095.1 Actinoplanes sp. NPDC048791
GCGACCGGCGGCGGTCCGGCAGCGCGCCCAGCCGGCTGACCGGCAACGACCCGCAGGCCGACGTGCGGTCCGCGCTGCGCCGGGCCAAGCAGCTCATCGAGGTGGGCGAGGTGCTGGCGGTGGATCCCGTACCGCACGGTGATCGGACGCCGACTCCCGGCGGGGCGCTCGTGGAGGCGTGGACCCGGGTGGCGCCCAAGGCAGGTGTGCGATGAAGGCGGTGACCTGGCGCGGGGTCAACGAGATCGGGGTCGAGGACGTCCCCGAGCCCACGATCCTCAACGACCACGACATCATCCTCAAGGTGGGACTGAGCGCGACCTGCGGCTCGGACCTGCACCTGATGGGCGGCTACATCCCGACCATGCGCGCGGGCGACGTGCTCGGGCACGAGTTCATGGGCACGGTCGCCGAAGTCGGCCGCGGCGTGACCAAACACAAGGTGGGCGACCGCGTGGTGGTGGTCTCCTTCACCAGCTGCGGGCAGTGCTGGTACTGCCGCCAAGGGCTGTGGTCGCTGTGCGACAACGGCAATCCCAACCCGGGGATCACCGAGGCGTTGTGGGGCCAGGCCATCGGCGGCTGCTACGGCTACTCCCACGCGCTCGGCGGCTGGGCCGGCAGCCACGCCCCGTACATCCGGGTTCCGTACGCCGATCAGGGTGCGTTCGCGATCCCCGACGGCGTCTCCGACGAGCGGGCGCTGTTCGCCTCCGACGCCGCACCCACCGGCTGGACCGGAGCGCACCAGGCCGAGGTCCGGCCGGGCGACATCGTCGCGGTGTGGGGGGCCGGCGGCGTGGGGCAGATGGCCGCCCGGGCGGCCATGCTGATGGGCGCCGAGCGGGTCGTGGTGATCGACCGGTACGACAACCGGCTCGAGCAGGTCCGCACCCACATCGCGGCGGAGACCCTCGACTACGAGAAGGTCGACGTCCCGGCCGAGCTGCGCGAGATGACGGGTGGCCGGGGGCCGGACGTCTGCATCGAAGCGGTGGGTATGGAGGCCCACACCCCGGGTCCACAATACGTGTACGACCAGGTCAAGCAGCAGATGCGGCTGCAGACCGATCGGCCCGCGGCGGTACGCGAGGCGATCTACGCCTGCCGCAAGGGCGGAACGGTGTTCACCCTCGGCGTCTTCGCCGGGCTCGTCGACAAGTTCCCCCTCGGCGCCGTGATGAACAAGGCGCTCACTCTGCGCGGCGCGCAGCAGCACGGGCACCGCTACATCCCGGAGATCCTCGATCGCATGAGCCGGGACGAGGTACGGACCGAGCACCTCGCGACCCACGTCATGACTCTCGACGACGGGCCGAAGGGCTACCAGATGTTCAAGAACAAGGAGGACGGGTGCGTCCGTGCCGTGTTCCGTCCGGGTGCGTGAGCGTCACCTACGCCAGGGTGGGGAGGTGACGGGTTCGGGGTCGTCGACCATTCTGTCCTGGCGTCGCTTGCTGACCTGTCTCGGCGGCGGCCTTGTCGCGGCCGCGCTGACAGTGGTCGCCGATGCTCCCGAGATGGCGGTGCTCGTAGGCTGGACCGTCGCTGCCGGCGGCCTGCTGATCATGGTGTGGCGGATCAGCTGGCCGCTCGGCTCCACGGCGACCAAACGGCTGGCCGAGGAGGAGGGGCGGACCCGCGTCACGGATACCGCCGTGCTGGGTGCGGCGGTGGTCAGCCTGGCCGCCGTCGTGGAGGCCCTGGTCCGGTCCGGTACGCAGGACGCCGTCGGCGTCGCCACCGTGGTGCTCGGCATCCTGGTGGTGATCCTGTCGTGGGCGTTGGTCAACACGGTCTTCGCGCTCAAGTACGCACGCCTGTACTACTCGGGCGGCGACGGCGGCATCGATTTCGGCCAGCGGGAACCGCCGGCCTACAGCGACTTCGCCTATGTCGCCTTCACCGTGGGAATGAGCTTCGCGATGCCGGACACCCAGCTCACGGACACCTCGATCCGTAAGGTCGCCCTCGGGCACGCTCTGCTGTCCTACCTTTTCGGGACCATCGTCATCGCCGTGGCGGTGAACCTGGTGACCAACCTGGGCCAGTCCTCGTAAGGGCACGCCGCTGCAGGTTTAGGAATCGCCGCGGTGCCCACTCATCCGGGCGGCGGGCGGGATCAACCGTCGCCGGATCGGGTGAGGGCAGGAGATGCCGGCGGATGGCTGAACTCCCGGACGGTGGCTTCGCGACGGTGTCGGAGATCAGCCAGATCGCGTCCGCGCCGGGCACGGTCGAGCAGCGGGCCGGGGCGGTACTGGATGCGTTGCACCGGCTGGTTCCTTTCCAGGCCGCGGTGATCTACCTCCTCGATCCGGACCGTCGTGCGGCGGTGCCGGTCGTGAGCCGTGGCTATGACCGGGCGGTGTCGGAGTACCTGACCAGTCCGGCCAACACCGAGGAGATCGAGCTGCTCGGGTTGACCCGGAATCACGCCGCGCTTCGGCTGCGCGACCTGCCCGTGCCGGTCGAGCGGGTCCGGGGCTGGGTGGAGCATCTCCGGCCGGCCGGGTTCCGGGAGGGTCTGGGCGTCGGGCTGTTCACTCCCGAGGGTCGCCATCTCGGAATCCTGGGCCTGAACACCGACACCGAGCGGCATCCCACCGAGGCCGCCCGCGACCTGATCGCCATCCTGGCCCCGTCGATCGCGAAGGCGGTCGATCCCACGCGATCGCTTGCCGGGATGGCGCGGATCATCAATCCCGCCCTGGCCGGAATCCTGCTGACCCGGGCCGGAAGTACGCTGCCGCTGACCGGCCTGCCGGGCCACCCGCTGCTCGACGCCGGCTCCACCGTCCTGGCGGTGGCGGCCCGGCAACTGACCGCCGGCGGCGGCTATGGATCCTTCCTGTGCCCGGGCGCCGCGCACGACCCGGCGAACAGCCACGTCCGGATCACCATGCTGGCCTGCCCGCCGGAAACCCCGCAGTACGTGGCGGCGGTGGTGCTGCTGTCCCCGCCCGGCGACCTGTACGGGCTGACCGGCCGGGAACTGGAGATTCTCGGTCTGATCGTCGAGGGATGGTCCAACCGCCGGATCGCCGCTGCCCTGTTCATCGCCGAGCGTACGGTGGCCGCCCACGTCGAGCACGTCCTGGCCAAACTGGGCGCATCGACGCGGACGCTGGCCGCCGTCCGCGCTTTCCGCCTGGGCCTGTTTGTCCCGCTCGCGCTCGCCGTGGTCTGAGCACCGCCGATGGAAGGGGAACCCGATGCGGCCGGCAGTCCTATGACCGGGAGCCGGCGGCCAGGCCGGCCGGGATGTAGAGCCCCTCCCGGGCGGCGCGCAGGACGGCCGTGGCCTGGTCCGCGACGGTGAGCTTGAACCGGATGCGTTCGAGGTGACCGTCGACGTTCTTCACCGGGATGCCCCGGGCAACGGCGATGGACGCCGCCGTTGCACCGTTGACGAGCGCACCGAGGATCTCCAGCTCGGTTCCGGTCAGCTCGTGCAGGTCGCCCGGTGCGCTCACGGCGACGACAGCGCGGAGATGACGCGGAGGAGGACCATCGCACCCCAACAGAGTGATTCGGACGTGCCCGGCTTCGGTCGGCGGCCGGTCGTACGGGGCCAGAAACGTGGCGTAGTCCGGTGTCCGGCCGAGATGCGCGATCACCGCCGGGAGGACGACCGACGTCGCCTCCAGCAGCGGATGCGTCGGCAGTCCGGGCAGCGGCAGTGTCCCGCCGGACGTGGTCAGCACGGTGGCCGCGGTCATCCGCTGGACGATCCGGGCCAGCACCGTGAGCGAGCGGAGCGGGTCCACCGCGTGCGCGATGGTGGGGGCCAGCAGCCGCATCAGGTTGCAGGCGGCCGGGCTCAGGTGTGCCGGAGTGTCGGTGTTGAGTCCCAGGAAGCCGATCGGGCGGCCGTCGTGGGTCACCAGACCGACACCGAGACCGTCCCGGAAGCCGGCCGGTCGGAACAGTTCCATCCAGGTCGGGATCTCCTGCAGGGGCACCGGCAGATCCCGGATGCGCAGCGGCGTTGTCCCGCGCAGGCCCAGCCGCTCGACCTCGTCGTAGTCCTGCGGGGTGGTCATGTATTCGCGGATGCGGTCGTTGTGACCGTGGCAGGTCAACGGCTCGTGCCGGCGCAGCTCCGGATCGAGCAACGCGATGCGGACGGCCTGGAAGGGGATGACTTGACGCAGCGGGTGCAGGATCGCCTCCGCGCGTTCGGCCAGGCTCGCCGGTAGGTTCGCCAGCGCGGTCACTTCAACAGCGACCTCGGCGGCGCGCGGTGGCAGGTCGAACACCTCGAGCCCCATTCGTGGCGGCTTGACTGACACTTTCAGCGTACCCATCGGCGCCGGTCCCGGCACCCCTCAGCCGATCACCGCGGGAGACGTCCCGGTGCGCACATCGATGAGCCGGTACGGGATGTACAGACCACGGCGCATCGCCAGCACGGCGGCGGCGGTACGGGTCGGTGCGCGCAGCTTCGCCCGGATGTGTTCGAGGTGAGCCGCGACGGTCCGCGCGGTGATGGACAGGCGGGCAGCGATGCCCTGATTGGCGTGCCCCTCGATCACCAAGCCGAGGACCACCAGTTCCCGCAGCGTCAAAGCGTCGAGATCCCCGGAGGGTGAGATCACGACGAGCCCGGCGAGATCGTCCGAAGAACCCGGCGGGCAGGCGAGCCCGGTGATCCGGACGTAGCGATCCTGGCCCTCGTCCGCCGGAACGGGGCAGAGGAATGCTGTGTGCCGGACCCGCTCGGTCAGACCGTCGACCGCCGTGGGCACGACGTCGGGGTATCTGGTGAGCAGCGGATCGACGGCCATCCCGGGAAGGGGTGTGACGGCGCCCCGGCGGTCGACGGCGACGGCGGCGGTGGCGCCGTGGACCAGCCGCGCCAGTCCGCCCAACGAGTTCATCGGGTCCAGGGCGGCGGTGACCGTGTGCGCGATCGCCCCCATCGCGTCCCTGGCCTCAGCGGTCGGGTGGCTGGCCGTGTCCGTGTGCAGTGCGAGGACGCCCAGGTGGCGGCCGTCCGGAGTGACGAGGGGAACGCCGAGGGCTTCCCGGTATCCGGCCGGCCACCAGTGTTCGGACCAGCACGGCAGCTCGGCCGTGTGCGGCGGGGCGTCCTGCAGGCGCAGGGGCCAGTGTCGCCGCAGCAGACCGGACTCCTTCCTCGCCTCGGTCAGCTCCTCCGAAGCCATGAAGGCGCGGTTGTCCGGATCGTGGCCGGCGGAAGTGACTGTGGTGTAGCGGCGGTGGTCCTCGTTGAGCGTGCCGATCCACCCCGCTGCGAACGGGACGACCCGCTTCATCGGATCCCACATGACTGCCAGGGCTGCGGCCGGGCCGCCTCCGGTCGGTAGCACCCGGTTGATCTCTGCCGCGAGCTCCAGCGCGGCAGCCAGTACCTTGGTCACAGCCAGCAGCTCCCCCTGACGGACTGGTGGAGAAAAGCCGCGTACCCCCTGGCAACGGCCGCAAACTTCGAGGGCGGGGATTCAGGTCATTTCTCGCCGGATTTCGACTCGGTGGTGCCCGGTCGCGGCGGCAGCGCCGTGGCATCCTCCTCGGCCAGCGACTCGGCGGCGGTGCGGAGGGCGGCCGCCGCGGCGTCGGCGGCAGCCTGCTCGACCGGCTGACTCCCGCCGGCTGCCC
>NZ_JBEZGQ010000556.1:0-5601 GCF_040650095.1 Actinoplanes sp. NPDC048791
CGCCAGCGTTCGTCCTGAGCCAGGATCAAACTCTCCAACAAAATCTGTGGAAAATCATCCCAGCAACAATCAAAAACTTGCTGCCAGAAGAACCCCCAGCACAAAAAGGCTGAGGCATTACTCATGGCACTGGCTTATCTAGCACCCTGTTGAGTTCTCAAAGAACAACCACACACCGCAAAACTTGCCGCCCAGCTAGGCGACCCGTTCCCGGGGCACTCGTTCAACTTTACTCGCGCTATTTCTCGGCGTCAAATCCGGGTTTTACCGGTTCTGCGTGAGAGTTTCGCGCAAGTTCCCCCGGTCCGTAGCGTCGGCCGAGAGCCGCGCACGACTCTAACCGATGCTATTTCCTGGGGGTTCGCAGGACGGCCGGTAGCTGATCTCTCTGACCGGTTTTGCTTGGCCAGTTCGTTCTGCTTGCCTCGCCCGTTTCCCTGCGGCTCCCAAAACATTACCCGCTCCTCCCGGGAGCGCCAAATCGGCCCCCCGTGGCCCCCGCCACATCGCTTCTGGACGGCCTCAGACGGCCGTCCGCAGCTCGCTGAGCTGGGAAAAGAGCGCTGGGTAGCGGCGTCATCCGATCGGGTAGTGACACCAGACGACGGTGGGCACGGGAAGTGGCATGACGAAGCTGCAATCGCGAGTGGCGTAGTAGAGCTCGGGTATCGCGGAGCCGGAGGCTGCGCACGGCGGGCGGACAGGTCAGACAGGCGGGCGGACCAGGCCGGGCGCGCAGACCAGGCCGGCGGACAGACCAGGCCAGGTGCGCAGACCAGGCTCAGCGGGCGGGCCAGGAAGCCGCGCGGACCAGGCAAGCCGAGCGGACCAGGAGCCAGGCGGACCAAGCAAGCCGGACGGGCCAGGAAAGCCGGACGGCATCGGGTCGTGCCGTTGCTGGTCGTGACGTCGGGGCTGTTCTCCGTGTTGCGGGCCAGGCAAGCCGGGCGGGCCAGGCGGGCTAGGAAAGGCGGGCAGGCCGGGCCGGCCAGGAAAGGCGGGCGAGCCAGGCCGGGCGCGCAGACCAGCCCGGCGGACAGACCAGACCAGGCGCGCAGACCAGACCAGGCGCGCAGACCAGGAAAGCCGAGCGGGCGAGGCGGGTTAGAAAAGGCGGGTAGCCGAGGTAGGCGGGTGGAACAGGGAAGGGCAGGTGCAAAGCCGAGGGACGAGCTCGCGGTGGAGCCCCGTGCTGGGGCTCGGCGCCCGGACTCGCGCGCCCGGCTGGAGCCGGAGGACGAACCAAGGGTCAGGACCCTGGCGAAGCCGCCGGGCAAAGCCCCCGGCCATGGGCGAAGGCGGGACAGGCCAGGTTCAGGTCGGAGTCCGGAGCCCGGGCGGGAGCAAGGAAAACCGGCCTGGAGCTGGCCAGCAACAGACCCAGAGGCCCAGCGGCATTGAGCCCGCACCGGGCCAGGTCTGAACCAGGACCGAGCCAGAACCGGGATCGGCCCGAAACGGCCGAAGACTGAGACCGGAACCGGCCCAAACGGCCGAAGACTGAGGCCGGGACCGGCGCCGGACGCCCTGGCCAGGCCGTACCCACCAACCGTGCCCCCGGACTGCCAAGAGCCACACCCAGCACACGGCAGACCAGACCCCGAAGACCGACAGAAGCGGACCAACAACACCGTCGCACTCGGGGTGGCTTCCGCGTCTCGCTGCTCGGCGTATGGTGCTGCCCTTGGCGGGACGTGCACGTTTCATGCGATAGGGAGCCGACGGGATCACCGTGTCCGATGACGATGACCTCCTCCCCGCGCTGCGGGCTGCTCAGGGTGGTGATGAGCGGGGTTTTGCCACTGTTTGGCGGGCCTTGCAGCCGGCCGTTCTCCGGTATCTGCGGGTTGTCGTCGGTGATGCCGCCGAGGATGTCGCTTCCGAGACCTGGTTGCAGGCCGCCCGGGATCTGCATCGGTTCTCCGGTGATTTCGGGGCTTTCCGGGGGTGGCTCTTCCGGATCGCCCGGCATCGCGGGATCGATGAGCGGCGGCGGCTGGGCCGTCGGCCTGAGGAGCCGGCCGGGTCGGTGCAAGCCGAGCTCCAGGTCCGGGATGCCGCTACCGAGGCACTCGAGGGTTCCGATACGCGATGGGCGCTGGGGCTGATCGCCGCACTACCGGCTGATCAGGCCGAGGCCGTCATGTTGCGGGTGGTCGCCGGGCTGGATGTCGCCACCACGGCCAAGGTGCTCGGTAAGCGGTCCGGTGCCGTGCGGATCGCCACGATGCGGGGGCTGCGGCGGCTGGCCGCCCATCCGCAGGTGCAGGCAAGGAACGCACCGGTGGCTGGAAATTCGCCGGTCGATCCGGCTCTGCCGGAGGGGGTGTAACGCGGTGGGGGCATGGAGCGCTCTTCGGTCTGCGATGTCGATGAGGCGAGCCCGCCGGATCGGTCTCTCCGAGGCCGATCGGCTTGTAGCCGGTGCACGGCCGGACCCTGGCATGGAGGGTCTGGCCGAGCTGCTCGACGCCGCCAGGACTTCCACCCCCGGGGAGGATCTGGCCGGCGAGCGGGCGGCTGTGGCCGGTTTCCTCGCCGCCCGGCAGCGTGCTGTACCGACCGCGCCGCCGAGGAGGCAGAACCTTGCAGTCAGGACGTTGGCGATGAAGGTGGCTCTCGGATTCGCCGTGCTGGCTTTCGGTGGCACCGCCTTGGCGGCGCGGGCGGGCAGTCTGCCCACGCCGGTGCAGGAACGCGCGCATGACATCTTCTCGGGGGTGGGGGTGCCGGCCCCGGAGCCGTCGACGCAGCCCACTGCTGGTGGCGGGACCACGTCAGCCGTACCGTCTCCGCTGCCGAAGCCGTCCCGCAGCGTGACTTCGTCGCCTGCCGCGACCGCTGTCCTGGATCTCTGCCGGGTGTGGGATGCCGCCCGGCAGGATCCGCCCGGTAAGGCGGTGCCGGCGCCGGACCGGCGGGCCCTGGCCGCCGCGGCCGGCGGGATGCCGAAGATCGACGATTTCTGCGCCGGGCTGCTCGGCAAGCCGGCTGTGACGAGCAAACCCTCCGACACC
Source organism: Actinoplanes sp. NPDC048791 (assembly GCF_040650095.1). NCBI lineage: Bacteria > Bacillati > Actinomycetota > Actinomycetes > Micromonosporales > Micromonosporaceae > Actinoplanes > Actinoplanes sp. NPDC048791. Next base: position 3,018 of record NZ_JBEZGQ010000556.1, read on the forward strand.
GGTACGCCCACCAAGAAGCCGAAGCCGACACCCCCGGCCCCGGGTAAGCCTTCGGTCACGCCCAGCCACCCCGGTAAGGGTCACGGTAAGCCCTCCGGTCCGGCCAGGTGAACGCCGTCGATCCGGTGTTCCTGGATCGCACCGGGCGGCGCCGGCGGCTCTTCGTGGCCGCGGGTTCGGCCGGTGGCCTGGTGCTGCTGGTCGCCGTGGTCGCGCTGCTGGCTGGGTTCACCGGGGCCGGTCCCGCCTCGGTGCCGGGCTGGCCGGGCACCGATGAGCTGCGCATCAGCCGGCCGGACACCGCGGTGTCGGTCCGTCCCCGGGCGACGAAGACCCGGGCGACGGTCAAGGTCACGACAGCCCCCGCTCGGCGCACCACGGTCCCGGCGGCTCCGGTGTCGAAGACCACCACTACGCCGAGCGCGACCACGAACCCGCACCGGCGGGTTCCCACGCGCACGCCGAAGCCGCGCAAGAGCAAAGGCAAACGGGTACGGCAGCCACCCCGCGAGCACACTGGGCGCTGCTGGCCCTGCTCATGCTGGTGCTGCTGGCGGAGCTGTCGCTGAACGGCTACGTGACGCACGTCGGCGCGGAAGGCAACGGTGAGGCCCCGGCCGCCGACTCCGGTGGTGGTCCGGTCCCGGCCGCGGTGCTCGGAGGCGCGGCCGTGCAGCGGATCACCGCCGACGGTTCGGTCAGCAGCCGGACGATGCCGGCCAGGACCATCGCATTGACCTTCGACGACGGGCCCGATCCGGTCTGGACGCCGCGCATCCTGGCGGTGCTGGCCCGCTACCGCGCCCACGCCACGTTCTTCCAGGTGGGATCGCGGGTCAACGAGCATCCGGAGATCTCCCGGCAGGTCGTCGCGCAGGGCAGTGAGATCGGGTCGCACACGTTCAGCCACCTGGGCACCGCGGGCGCTCCGGAGTGGCAGCTGAGTGCCGAGCTGACGCTGACCCGCAACGCCGTCGCGGCCGCCACGGGTCAGCCGCCGGTCTTCATGCGGCCGCCGTACTCGTCGGCGCCGGATGCGGTCACCGGGGCCGACTTCGCCGCGCTCCGGCGGATCAGTGCCGCCGGTTACCTGGTGGCGCTGACCGACCTCGACACCGAGGACTGGCGGCGGCCCGGCGTGGCGGCCATCGTGCGCAACGCCCGGCCGGCCCGGGGCGCCGGCGCGGTGGTGATGCTGCACGACTCCGGTGGTGACCGGACGCAGACCGTGCAGGCGCTGGAGCAGCTGATCCCGGCTTTGCAGTCGCAGGGCTACCGGTTCGTCACGATGTCCGAGGGTCTGCGGCTGCCCGCCGCGCCACCAGCTTCCGTGGGTGAGCGCTGGCGTGGGCACGCGTTCGCCGCCGCGCAGTCGACCGGTGCCTGGCTGGCTCGGGCGATGACTGTGCTGATGCTGATCGCGGTGGTGCTCGCCGGGCTGCGGCTGCTCGGGCAGCTGTGGTGTGCCCGTACGCATCTGCGCCGGATCCGCCGGCTCGACGCCCAGCCGCTGGTCAGCCTGGGTCTCGTGTCGGTGATCGTGCCCGCGTACAACGAGGCGGCCAACATCGCCGGCACGGTGGGCTCGCTGCTGGCCAACGACTATCCGCTGCTCGAGGTGATCGTCGTCGACGACGGTTCCACCGACGACACCGCCGGGATCGTGGAGCGGCTGGCGCTGCCCCGGGTGCGGGTCGTCCGGCAGCGCAACGCCGGCAAGCCCGCCGCTCTGAACACCGGCGTGCGGCACGCCCGGGGTGACATCTTCATCCTGGTCGACGGTGACACCGTCTTCGCACGCGATGCCGTCGGCCGGTGCATGCCCACGGTGCCCGGGGCGATCGGGGCGTTCCGCCGGGCGGCCGTGCGTGACGTCGGCGGCGTCTCGCAGGACACCCTGGCCGAGGACACCGACTTCACCATGGCGGTCATCCGGGCCGGCTGGCGCGTGGTCTACCAGCCCGGCGCCGTCGCGTGGACCGAGGCGCCGGCCTCGCTGCGGCAACTGTGGCGGCAGCGCTACCGCTGGTGCTACGGCACCATGCAGGCGATGTGGAAGCACCGCCGGGCGCTGACCCAGCGCGGCCCGGCCGGCCGGCTCGGCCGCCGCGGCCTGGGCTATCTGCTGATCTTCCAGGTGCTGCTGCCGCTGAGCGCGCCGATGGTCGACGTGTACGGGCTGTACGGCCTGTTCTTCCTGCCCCTGGGCAAGGTCGTCGCGGTCTGGGCCGGCTTCACCGCGGTGCAGGTCGCCACGGCGGCGTACGCCCTCAAGCTCGACGGCGAACGCTACGGGCCGCTGTGGAGCCTGCCACTGCAACAGGTCGTCTACCGGCAGCTCATGTACCTGGTCGTGGTGCAGTCGACGGTGATGGCCCTGCTCGGCGGCCGCCTCGGCTGGCACCGGATGGTCCGGACCGGAGCTGCCACCGCCCACATCACCGCGGCCACGCCCGTGCCGGTGCCGTATCCCCAGCGGTCGGGGCGCTGGCCGATCAATTAGACCGGAACGCCGCGGGGCAGGCCCGGTGTGGGGCCGGCGTGCCTGCCCCCGCGGCGTTCCTTACTTGATCACTTCGACGCC
>NZ_JBEZGQ010000557.1:0-5598 GCF_040650095.1 Actinoplanes sp. NPDC048791
GCGCGGCGGTCCCGCTCGGCGCGCATCTGCTTCTCCATCGAGTCGCGGATGCTCGGCGGCGGCTCGATCGCCTTGATCTCGACCCGGGTGACCTTGACGCCCCACCGGCCGGTGGTCTCGTCGAGCACCCCGGACAGGTGCCGGTTGATCTCCTCGCGGCTGGTCAGGGCCCGCTCCAGGTCGAGCGAGCCGATGACGTTACGCAGCGTGGTGACGGTCAGCTGCTCGATGGCCTGGAGGAAGTTCGCGATCTCGTACGTCGCCCGCACCGGGTCGACGACCTTGAAGTAGAGCACCGTGTCGATCGAGACCACCAGGTTGTCCGAGGTGATCACCGGCTGCGGCGGGAAGCTGACCACGTTCTCCCGCATGTCCACCTTGGTACGGACCGTGTCGATGAACGGCACCAGCAGGTTGAGCCCCGGGGACAGGGTGCGCTTGTACTTACCCAGCCGCTCCACCACGTCGTGCCGCTGCTGCGGAACGATACGGACGGCTTTCATCAGGACGACGACGGCGAACAAAACAATAAGAGCAACGATGACACCGGCGACGGCATCCATGTACGTAAACCACCTTTTCATATGTTGAAGCGCCGGCTAGGACCGGAAATCGGTCATGCTCGACGGGTCGTCACGCCAGACCAACGCGGTTCCCGCGCTGATCTCCGCAATTCTGACTCGCTCGCCAGGAGGGTATGTGATGGAACTTTCCAGAGAACGCGCTTGCCACAGCTCACCGTCGATCTTCACCATGCCTCGCTCGGCGTCCACCTGCTCCAAGACGACGGCGGCGGCGCCCTGCATCGCTTCCGCGCCCATAGCGACCGGGTCAGGCCTGCTCTGGTGACGACGCAGTGCCGGTCGAGCCGCGGCGAGGGTCAGCGCTGAAACCGCTACGAACACACCGGCCTGCAGGGGCACGGGCGCACCGAGTGCGGCTGCGGCAGCGGCCGCCAGCGCACCCGCCGAGAACATGATAAGGAAGAGAGTGGCCGTGAAGATTTCCGCGACGGCGAGTACCGCAGCGGCAAAAACCCACAACACCACATCCATACTCCGATCGTGACACAGCCGGGGCGTTTCGACCACCGAAGTTCCGCTGACCACATTGGAATCAATTATTGGCTTTCACTGTCATGTAATCGTCATGTCGCTGTGGAAAGACCACATGAGGATGGTGGAAATGCTTTTCCTCGCACGTGGGTCGCCACGCCGAGGTGGAGAGCCAGGGGGACGGTACGGGAGTGAGGCGGGCCCCTACCCGGCGTCGTTCGACGTTATCGGTGACCAGCTGTAGCCGAAGTTCAGCGAGAAGGTGCGCTCCACCCAGGTCGCCCGGGTCTCGTCAAGCTCCCGGTCGCGGCCCGTCCGCGCCCAGACGATGGCGGACCGTCGCGAGCCGGCCGACGTGCACGTATCCGCTGCCGACGGGCACATGGCCGGTGAACGACGCCGCTGCGTCGAGTCGGCGGTAGCACCAGGCGCCCGGATGGATGTCGGTTGCCGGGTTGGAAGGTATTTTCGACCAACCGAGCGGCCCAAGGCCAGAAATCACGTGGTACGCCGGCATCCGCTAGCGGGATGGTCGAGCGTGCCACGTGGTGTGGTACCGCTGTTGCCCGCGCCGCGCCCTCACGCCGCAGTCCTCAGGACGCGGCGTCGGCGCGTGCGGCTGTGTCCGATGACGCTGTTTGAGGCACAACCAGGACCGGCCGGTAAGCGTGGTGCAAGGTGGACACTGCCACGCTGCCGAGTAGGGTTTCGCGTACCGTGGACCGTCCCCGTGAACCCACGACGATCATTGCCGCGTGACGCCGACGCGCTTGTTCTGACAGCGTTTCGGCCACCGTCCGTGCTGCCGTGGCATGGCGTCCCTCCGCCGCCAGCGAGATCACCTCCTGGCCGCTGACCGGCGGCGGGTTCCGGTCGCCCTGGTCGACGCTGGCCAGTTCCAAGGTTCGAGCGGGGAACAGCCGGGTCGCCGCCTCGAGTGCCGCCTGCGCGCCGGCGGAGCCGTCCCAGCCGACGATGACCGGCCCGTCGATCGCATCTGCTCGCTCGGCCATCAGCAGAGGGTGAGCAACGACGAGAACCGGGCGTGCGGCGTAGTGCACAACCGTGTCGGAGACGCTGCCCAGGACTGCCTTGGCGCCGCCCAGCCCGCGTGAGCCGATCAGCACCACGTCGGGGTCGAGTTTCTCGGCGAGTTGGGTGAGTTGCAGACCTTCGCCGCCGTAGGTTCGTTCGACCAGCACTTGCGCGTTCCAGCCGGCGGCGATGGCGAGGGTGACGCCCGTCGCGGCCAGCCGATTCGCCTCTGCCGCTCCCTCCCGTTCAATAGCGTCGACGAACTCATTGACCGCGGCGGCGCCTCTCCACAACCGTCGGCGTAGCGCGTCGCTCGCGAACGGCGGCGTCCAGAGGTGACCGATCCAGGCCTGCGCCCCAGGAATCAGGGACGCGCCAACCTCGATCGCCGCATTGGCCGATAGTGATCCGTCGTAGCCCACGAGGATTCGGACGGTGGATACCTCGGTGATCGAGGCTGAGCTCGTTGGTATGGCGCCGGTCATTGTCGGACTCCTCTTTACTGGACACTGGGACCCGCGCGACGCCCGGGGTTAGCCGTGCTGTCCGGGTGGATCGTCCGTGTGGCACGGCAAACGGTGGCGCGCCGCTGCGATCGGGTCAGGATTGGTGGCGTAAGCTGCCCGCGGATGCCCTGGACGCTCCTCGTCACGTCTCCTGGTCAGGGTGGACGATCATGACCGGGCAGTCGGCGTGGTAGAGGAGTTGCTGGCCGACGGAGCCGAGCAGGCTGCCGACCAGCGGGCCATAGCCGCGGCTCCCCACGATGACCAGGGCGGCCTCGCGGGACACGTCGATCAGGTTCTGCGCAGGGCTGCCGGGCTCAACGAGAATCTTCACCCGCACGGCCGGGTACTTGTCCCGCCACGGCGTCAGCGTGGCGTCGAGGTCGCCGGCCGCGTCTCGCGAGGCCGCCTCCGGGTCGTAGGGCAGCGGCGGCACAGCCATTCCATAATGTGGCATCGGCGGCGGGTAGCTGCGAACGGCGAGCAGCCCGCAGCCGTGCCGCTGCGCCTGGTCGAACCCCAGCGCCAGGGCCCGTTGCGCCGAGACCGAGCCGTCGACCCCGACCGCGATCGGGCCGGACGGGGTTTCACGTTGGCCGCGGACGACCACGACGGGGCAGGTCGCGTGGGCGGCGACCTGTTGGCCGACCGAGCCGAGCAGCAGGCTGGCGAAACCGCCGCGCCCTCGGTTACCCACCACGAGCATGGCCGCCGTGCGGCTGGCTTGCCGCAGGACTGAGACCGGGTCACCGATCACGGCGGCGCCCGAAACGTCGATGCCCGGCTCCAAGGCTCGTGCCTCGGCGGCGGCTGCGGTTGCCATCTGGTCGAACTGTTGAGCGATGACATCCGGCAATTCTCCCACGCCGCCGAGCGCTTCGGCCGGCCCGTTCCATGAGTAGGCGGTGAGGATTTTCAGTGGGGCGTCGTGTCGCCGGGCCTCGGCGGCGGCCCACCGCACCGCGGCCCTGTTCTGCTGCGAGCCGTCAATGCCGACGACGATGTCACGGTGTCTCATCTCTGCCTCCAGATCGGGGACGGTTCCGGTTGGTCAGTTGCGCGACCGATGACGCTCGAGGTCGGTTGCCGCAACCGGTTGCGGGGCATCTCAGACGCTTGAGGAGCAGTCGCGGGTTGCGTCGTACTGATCGGTGCGGGAAGTGTTGCTCCGAGCCCACGGTTGTGGTGCAGCCGAGGTATCAGGGCAGCCGTGGGGTGTAGCCGCCGCGGTTGTAGGTCAGTCGGGCGATGGCGTGGGTTTGGGCGTCGTCGTTGTCGTCGATGCGGTCGAACTGTTCGGCGACGCGGGTGGCCGCGCGGTCGCAGAAGGAGGTGGCGATGGCGTGTTCCTGCCCGGACGCTTCGACGCCTTGGTTGTCGAGCAGGGCGGTGGTGCGGGAGATGGTGGCGATCTGCGCGTAGATGTCGGTGGCGGCGTGGGTGAGCCGTTTCTGCTGGCGTTGCTGGGTTTGGATGTCGCTGCCGTGGATGCGCAGCAGCTTCTCGGCGGTAGCACGTAACTGGCCGACCTGTTCGGCGACCCGGTCGCCGTGGCGGGTGAGGGTGGGGTGGGCGGTGTCGAGCCGGTCGGGTCGTAGCCGGCGCCGGACGCGTTGGCCGACGTAGTCGGCGAGCACACCGATGCCGCCGATCGGGTCGGCCAGGTTGAGGCCTCGTAGGTCCGCGACCTCGTCGGCGACGGTTTTCAATCCGGCGAGGGCGACGAAGGAGCGCAGGACGTCGTTGGAGCCTTCGAAGATGGGGAAGATCCGGCTGTCGCGTAGCGCCTTGGCTGCCGGGGAGTCAGCCATGTAGGCCTGCCCGCCGAGGAGTTGGAAGAGCCGGTTGGCGGCGTACCAGTAGAACTCGCTGCCGGCGATCTTGGCATGGCCGACTCGATGGAGTAGTCCGGTACGCCGGCGTCGACCAGACCGGTGGTCAGGTAGGCCATCGACTCGAAGCCGTACAGATAGGTCGTCATCCAGGCGACCTTGTCTTCGACCAGTTCGAACTCCGCGAGGGGTCCGCCGAACTGGGTGCGGGTGGTGGCGGGCGAAGACGCACACGACGTCTTTGCCGCCGTTGCCGATCCAGCGTTTCTCCCCGTTGAGTAGCCAGGAACCGTCGGTCTGCCGCTGGGCGCAGGTGGTGATGGCGCGCATGTCGGAGCCGGCGCCGGGTTCGGTCAGAGCGAACCCGGCGAGTTTGCGGCCGGCGGCCAGTTCGGGCAGAAACCGGGCTTTCTGGTCGTCGGAGCCGAACAGGTGGATCGGTTTCATGCCGATGGACTGGTGCACACCCATCACGACGGACAGGCTGGCATCGTAGCCGCCGAATTCCTCCATCACCCGGCAGTAGCCGGTCTGTGATAGTCCCTGCCCGCCGTATGCGGGTGCCACATACAGCCCGAGCAGGCCGCGTTCGCCGAGGCCGCGCACGATGTCGTCGCCGATCCACCGCTGCTTTTCGACCTTGTCCGGGTCGTAGGTGGTGTCGAGGAAGTCACGGGCGTCCGCGATGAGGGTGTCGACGCGGCCCTGCTCGTCAGGGCCGAGCCGGGGGTACGGCATCACCATCGTCGCGGGCAGCCGGCCGGTGAACAGGGCCTTACCGAACGACGAGGGCGGCGGACCGGTGGCGTCGGGACCGGTTTCTGCCGGCTCGGCGGCCGGCGCGGTCACCGCGGTCAGGTCGCCGGTGTCCGGCGCGCTGCCCTGGGCTCGCGTGGTGGCGCCGCGACGGCGGGACTGCCGGGCGCGGACGATCGCGATGGGGCTGGACGCATGGTGCAGGACGTCCTGGCTGGTGGAACCGAGCAGCAGGCCACCGAACCCGCCACGGCCGCGGGACCCGACGACTGTCAGCGCCGCACCGGCCGATTCGGCGACCAGGACGGCGGCCGGCCGCCCGTGGACCAGCTTCTCCTGCACCGGCACGTGCGGGGGCTTGGGGCGGTATGCGGCCAGCGCGGCGGTCAGCATCCGGGGAGGGCCGGCGTGCCG
>NZ_JBEZGQ010000558.1:0-5589 GCF_040650095.1 Actinoplanes sp. NPDC048791
CTCGGCGCGGCCGGCTTCACCCGCACCGACGTCGTCCTCGGCATCGGTGGCGGCGCGGTGACCGACCTGGCCGGGTTCGTCGCCGCGAGCTGGCTGCGCGGCGTGCGCTGGGTGCCGGTCTCCACCTCGCTGCTCGGCATGGTCGACGCGGCCGTCGGCGGCAAGACCGGCGTCAACACCGCCGCGGGCAAGAACCTGGTCGGTGCCTTCCACCCGCCCGCCGGGGTGCTCTGCGATCTCGACGTGCTCGACACGCTGCCCGCCGATGACCTGGTCGCCGGGCTCGCCGAGGTGGCCAAGTGCGGTTTCATCGCGGACCCGGTGATCCTCGACCTCATCGAGGGTGACCCGGCCGCGGCCGCCGACCCGCGCAGTGCCGTGCTGCGGGAGCTGGTCGAGCGGGCGATCCGGGTCAAGGCCCACGTGGTCGGCAACGACCTGCGCGAGTCCGGGCTGCGGGAGATCCTCAACTACGGTCACACGCTGGCCCACGCGATCGAGAAGCACGAGCACTACGCCTGGAAGCACGGCCACGCGGTCGCCGTCGGCCTGATCTACGCGGGGGAGCTGTCCCGGCTGTCCGGCCGGCTGGACGACGGCACCGCGGCCCGCCACCGGGCGGTGCTGACCCTGCTCGGACTGCCGGTCAGCTATCCGGCCGCGGCCTGGCCCGACCTGCTCGCCGCCATGCGCGTCGACAAGAAGACCCGGGCCGACACGTTGCGCTTCGTCGTGCTCGACGGCCTGGCGCGGCCGGGCATCCTCACCGGTCCTTCCGAGCAGACCCTGGTCGAGGCCTACCGGGCGGTGTCCGCGTGAAGACGTACGTCCTGAACGGGCCGAACCTGGGCCGGCTCGGCAGCCGCCAGGTCGACGTCTACGGCGTCACCTCGTACGCCGACCTGGTGAAGCTGTGCCAGGAGGAGGGCCGGGAGCTCGGCCTCGACGTCGAGGTGCGGCAGACCGACGCCGAGCACGAGATGCTGGCCTGGCTGCACGCCGCCGCCGACGAGGAGGCCCCGGTGGTGCTCAACCCGGGTGCCTGGTCGCACTACTCGTACGCGGTCCGCGACGCCTGCGCGATGCTGCGCGCCCCGCTGGTCGAGGTACACATCAGCAACATCCACGCCCGTGAGCAGTTCCGGCACCACTCGGTCGTCTCGGCGGTCGCCACCGGGGTGATCGCGGGCCTCGGCGTCGACGGTTACCGCCTCGCGCTGCAGCACCTCGCCGGCCGCCGTTGACCCGATTCGCCTGTTCACGACTCACGCCGGTAAACTCGCTCGGTCACCTGCACGCTTTCCAGACCATCGCTTTCAAAGACCAAGGCAGGACATGGCTTCCACCAACGACCTGAAGAACGGCCTCGTGCTCAACCTCGAAGGCGCCCTCTGGGCCGTCGTCGAGTTCCAGCACGTCAAGCCGGGCAAGGGCGGGGCGTTCGTGCGCACCACGCTCAAGAACGTCCTCTCCGGCAAGGTCGTTGACAAGACGTTCAACGCCGGCACCCGGGTCGAGACCGCGACCGTGGACAAGCGCACGATGCAGTACCTCTACCAGGACGGTGAGGACTTCGTCTTCATGGACCTGGACACCTTCGAGCAGATCACCGTGCCCGGCCCCACCGTCGGCGACAACGCGAGTTACCTGCTCCCCGAGGCCGAGGCCACCGTCGCCACGCACGAGGGCGTGCCGCTCTACATCGAGCTGCCGACCAGCGTGTTCCTCGAGGTGACCTACACCGAGCCCGGCCTGCAGGGCGACCGCTCCACCGGCGGCACCAAGCCCGCCACCGTCGAGACCGGCGCGACGGTCAACGTCCCGCTCTTCATCACCACCGGTGAGAAGATCAAGGTCGACACCCGCGACGGCCGTTACCTCGGCCGTAGCTGATGGCCGAGGGCCCCAAGACCCAGATGCCGGCGCGCCGCAAGGCGCGCAAGCGGGCGCTGGACGTCCTCTACGAGGCCGACCTGCGCGATCTGCCGCCGGCGCAGGTCCTGGTCACCTACCTGGACCGCATCGAGAAGCCCCGCCCCGACCACCTGGACTACACGGTCAGCCTGGTCGAGGGCGTGGCCAAGAACCTCGACCGGATCGACGAGCTGATCGCCAGCTACGCCGAGGGCTGGACCATCGACCGCATGCCGGTGGTGGACCGCAACCTCGCGCGCATCGCGGTCTTCGAACTGCTCTACGTGGGCGAGATCGACGACCCGGTGGCGATCTCCGAAGCGGTCGAGCTGGCCAAGCAGATGTCCACCGACGACAGCCCGCGCTTCCTCAACGGTCTGCTCGGACGCATCGCCGAATTCGCCAGCAGATAGTTTGGTTTCGCGACGGCCCGGGCCTTTTGGTCCGGGCCGTTCTGTGTTCAAGCTCAAGGTCAAGTTCTGGTCGTGCCTGGTTGCATGGTGCTGACCGTCACTCCCGTCGAGACCGGTCGCTGCGCTCCCTGCCATGTGCTTGCTTGGTTGCGCTTCCGCGCTGCGCGCGAAGGTCAACCCCGCGCTGCGCGAAGGTCAAACCCACGCCGCGCTGAGTGATTCGGTCACCCGCGGTCACGGGATGCGTGCCCGCTGGCGGGCGCTCGCCCCTGTGGGTGATCATGGCAGGGCGGCCATTGACCAGGACCGATCTGGCTGAGAGGAGTCAGGTGGGTGAGGCTCGGGTGACCGATGCGGCGCCGGTGGTGACCGCGTCCGGTCGTGCCGGGCCGTCTTCGGGGCGGGCCGGCCACGCGCGAGATTGTGATCAAGATCGCGGTGGTCGGGGCCGGGTCGGCAACGCTGCGTATCGCGCACCTGGTGCCGTGCCCGCGTTGATCGCTTTGGGTGAGGTCGCCAGGGTGGATGAGGTTGACCGGGGCGGTCACTCGGCGCGGTGACCGAGTGGGCGGGCCGGACCGGGGGAGGGCGCGCTGGTCGGGCGGGCTGGATCGCGGGAGGGCTCGCTGGTCGGGCGGGCTGGATCACGGGAGGGCTCGCTGGCCGGCCGGGGCGGACCGGCGGGAGGGCGCGCTGGTCGGGCGGGACGGACCGGCGGAAGGGCGCGCCGGTCGGGCCGGGCCGGATCGGCGGGAGGGCGCGCCGGTGGAAGCAGGCCGGTGAAGACGCGAAGAGGGGACCCGCTTGTGCGGGACCCCTCTTCGGCGGTGGCGATCAGGAGGCGAAGAACGCCCGCGGGTCGGCGACCAGGACACCCTGCTCGGTCAGGCGCTCGATGAGGCCGGACGGCGAGATGTCGTACACGATGGCGAGCGCGCGCAGGTCGTCCGCACGGATCGACAGGACGCGTCCGTTGTAGTCACCGCGCTGCTGCTGTATGGCCCGGGCGTAGCGTGCGACGTAGGCCAGGTCCTCGCCGGCGGCGTCGTACAGCTTCTCCAGGTCGAGCACGATCTTGTTGGTGGCCTCGAGCCGGACACCACTGCCGTCGGGCAGCAGCTCCGAGACGGGGACGCGGTAGAAGTCGGCCAGTTCGGCGAGGCGTGACACGGTGACGGCGCGGTCGCCACGCTCGTACGAACCCACGACGACGGCCTTCCAGCGGCCGTTCGACTTCTCTTCCACGCCCTGCAGGGACAGGCCCTGCTGCTGGCGGATGGAGCGCAGGCGGGCGCCCAACGACTTGGCGTACTCAGACGGCATTCGGACACTCCCAGTACTGTGCTGGCCCGGAGGGTTCTTCCTCGGATCGCTACGCTGCGTGACGGTACGGAGTTTGCAACCTCTGGTCAAGTGTCGACCGATGAGTCGCCGGGCCCGAGACTGAGTTGCCCGCATTCGTCCGTCTGGTCGGCGGGTCAGCCACGTCACCATGGTCAACGCCGCGCTCACTGGTAACGTAGCGTCAGCCATCAAGCGACCCCTACCCGGGTCTGCTTGACCGACGTCCTTTAACGACCCGTCCCGTGAGGCGGGGAAGGAGGTCCGCCGTGGCATACCCACGCGCAGACACATCCGCCCAGCAGGGCACTTCGAAGATCATCCTTTCCGGGTCCGACCTGCACAGAGTCGTCGACCGGATCGCGCACCAGATCCTGGAGAAGACCTCCGGCGCCACCGGCACCGTGCTGCTGGGCATTCCCACCCGCGGCGTACCGCTGGCCCGCCGGCTGGCCGCCCGCATCCACGCCTTCGAGGGCATCGACGTGCCGGTCGGCGCGCTCGACATCACGCTCTACCGCGACGACCTGCGGCTGCACGCCACCCGCGCGCTCGGCAAGACCGAGCTCCCGGGCGACGGCATCGACGGGCGCCGGGTGATCCTGGTCGACGACGTGCTGTTCTCCGGCCGCACGGTGCGGGCCGCGCTGGACGCGCTCAACGACGTCGGCCGGCCCAGCTCCGTGCAGCTCGCCGTGCTGGTCGACCGCGGCCACCGGGAGCTGCCGATCCGCGCCGACTACGTCGGCAAGAACATCCCCACCGCGCAGTCGGAGAGCGTCCGGGTCTCGCTCGCCGAGACCGACGGCGGCGTGGACGAGGTACGGCTCTCCGGCTCGGAGGAGACTCGATGATCAAGCACCTGCGCTCGGCCGCCGACCTGGACGCCGAGACCGCCACCCTGATCCTGGACACCGCCGGTGAGATGGCCGCCCTGGCCGGCCGCGAGGTCAAGAAGCTGCCGACACTGCGCGGCCGTACGGTGGTCAACCTCTTCTACGAGGACTCCACCCGCACCCGGATCTCGTTCGAGGCGGCGGCGAAGCGGCTCTCCGCCGATGTGATCAATTTCTCGGCCAAGGGCTCCAGCGTGTCGAAGGGCGAGAGCCTCAAGGACACCGCGCTGACCCTGCAGGCGATGGGCGCCGACGCGGTGGTGATCCGGCACCCGGCCAGCGGCGCGCCGCACCGGCTGGCGTCCTGGGTGGATGGTTCGGTGATCAACGCCGGGGACGGCACCCACGAGCACCCGACCCAGGCGCTGCTGGACGCGTACACGATGCGCTCGCGGCTCGGCCGGATCGACGGCCTGCGGGTGACGATCGTGGGTGACGTCCTGCACAGCCGGGTCGCCCGCTCCAACGTGCTGCTGCTCAGCACGCTGGGCGCCGAGGTCACCCTGGTCGGGCCGCCGACCTTGATCCCGGTGGACATCGCCGCCGCGCTGGAGCCGGCCACCAAGGTCTCCTACGACCTGGACAGCGTCCTGCCGGACACCGACGTGGTGATGATGCTGCGGGTGCAGACCGAACGGATGCAGGACTCCTTCTTCCCCTCGGCCCGCGAGTACAGCCGGCGTTACGGCCTCGACGTGCCCCGGATGCGCAAGCTGCCGGAGCACGCGATCGTCATGCACCCCGGACCGATGAACCGCGGCATGGAGATCGCGCCCGAGGTGGCCGACTCCTCCCGCTCCACGATCGTCGAACAGGTCGCCAACGGTGTCAGCGCCCGGATGGCCGTCCTCTACCTGCTGCTCGGAGGCAAGGCATGACCTCGTACCTGATCAAGGGTGTTTCCCTGCTCGGCGCCGCGCCGGCCGACCTGCTGATCCGCGACGGGGTGATCGCCACCGGGACCGACGCGCACGCGGAGGTCATCGACGCCGCCGGTCTGGTCGCCCTGCCCGGCCTGGTCGACC
>NZ_JBEZGQ010000559.1:0-5588 GCF_040650095.1 Actinoplanes sp. NPDC048791
CTGGTCGTCGCCGGCACGGGTACGGTCGCCGGCTCGGCCTCCGGTTCGTCACCGCACCCGCCCAGCGTGAGCAGCAGCACCGCCGCGACCAGCCATCGTCTCGCCATCATCCACCCCGCTCGTCCGTGTTCGTGCCGGCCTCAACCTCAACGACCCAGATCCCTGCGGGTCACCGTCCCAAGATCACCCCACGCAGTCGCGGAGAGACGGTGAGTGGCCGATTCCGATCGCCCCGGAAACGCTCCCAGTAATCGGCCTTTCCCTGGTTGAGCTGCGCATTCATCGATTCCGTGGCAACGGCAACCTGAAGGAAACCTTTGCTGGGAAATTGCTTTGAACCACTGCGGTGGTGGCTTCGTACTGATGGACGTCGACGACGTAAGTCCCGGGCAATAACCCCGATTCGCGCGACGGCGGGAGACCGCCGCAGCGTTTGACGAAAGGCCGAGCATGAGTCGTGTCCACTACGGCACGCGGGCGGTTAACCGCCTGTCGCGCCGTCGGGTTCTTGCCATCGCCGCCACGGTGGGAGTCGGCGCCGCCGGCGCCAGCGTGGCCGGGCTCAGCCTCGCCGGCGAGAAGGCCGGTTCGAGCGACAGCGAGCCGCTGGTGATTTCCCTGCGCGACGCGAAGAAGGGCACGTTCGACGTGTTCTCCGGCGGGTCCAAAGTGACGCTGACCGATCCCGACCTCGCCGAGAAGCTCCTCAAGGCCGTCAAGCGCGCCTGAATCGCTTCCTCACCCAGCCCCCCGATTCCTGAGTAAGGAAGTCCTCCATGTCATCGCACCGTGAAGCGCCGGAGATCAGCAAGGACCCGGTCGCCGACAGCGCCGACCTGTACGCGTTCGTGAGCCCGGACCACCCGGACACCGTCACGCTGATCGCCAACTACGTGCCGTTGCAGCTGCCGGCCAGTGGCCCGAACTTCTTCGAGTTCGGCGACGACGTGCTGTACGAGATCCACGTCGACTCCAACGGTGACGGCCGCCCGGATCTGACGTACCAGTTCCGGTTCCGGACCGAACTGCGCAACGACCGGACGTTCCTGTACAACACCGGGCCGATCGAGTCGCTCGACAGCGAGAACTGGAACCGCCGGCAGTTCTACTCGGTCACCAAGGTGGACGCGCACGGCAAGCACACGGTGCTGGCCGAGAAGCTGCCCTGCCCGCCGTGCAACGTCGGCCCGCTGTCCATCCCGGATTACGACAAGCTCGCCGAGGACGCGGTGCACAAGCTGAAGACCGGTGAGAAGGTCTTCGCCGGCCAGCGCGCCGACCCGTTCTTCGTCGACCTGGGCGCGATCTTCGACCTCGGCACGCTGCGGCCGTTCCAGGACAAGCACCTGGTCGGGCAGAAGCTGTTCAACTACGCCGGCAAGGCGGTCAACGCCACCGACAAGATGAACGTGCACAGCATCGCCATCCAGCTGCCGCTGCACTACGTGCGCAAGGACGGCAAGAAGAAGGTCCGCGGCCGCGACCCGGGCGCCGTCATCGGCGTCTGGACCTCGGCGAGCCGCCGCCAGGTGCAGGTCCGGCACGGCAAGAAGGACAACGACGACGTGTACGTGGGCCCGCAGGTCCAGGTGTCGCGGCTCGGCAACCCGCTGTTCAACGAGGTCATCGTGCCGATGGCGCAGAAGGACCTGTGGAACAGCCTGCCGCCGAGCGAGGACAAGCGTTTCGCCGAGTTCGTCGAGCAGCCGGAGCTCGGTGCGCTGCTGCCGGTGCTCTACCCGGGCCTGTTCGACAACCTGGCCGAGCTCAACAAGGCCAAGACCGCCCGGGCCGACCTGGTGGCGATCCTGCTCACCGGCATCCCGGACGGCCTGATCGACGACTTCCAGAACAACACCGGTGACGTGCAGGCCGACATGCTGCGGCTGAACACGGCCGTCCCGCCGACCAAGGAGGACCCGAACGCGTTCGGCATCCTCGGTGGTGACCTGGCCGGCTTCCCGAACGGGCGCCGCGTCGCCGACGACGTCGTGTCGATCTCGCTGCGGGCCATCGCCGGCGTCACCGTGCCGCTGGTGGACGAGAAATTCAAGCCGGACGCCGCGGCCGCGCTGGTCGAGCAGGGCCTGTCCGCCAAGGACGCCAGCTCCAAGCTGCTCAAGAAGTTCCCGTACCTCGGGGTGCCGTTCGACGGCTTCAACAACCCCGAGCCGGCGGACAAGTGAGCGCGGGCGTGCACCATCACCACACCCTCGACCCGTCCGGGCAGGGCACCGTGGTCCTCAACATCGGGGCGGGCATCGGTGCGCTGGTCATTTACACCCCGGGCAGCCTGCACGGCCACGAGATCGAGGTGAGCCCGGTGGGGGACGCGGCGACGCGTACCCACGCCGCGGTCCGCGCCCGGTACGTGCGCGACGGCGTGCTGTTCAGCGTCGTCATCGACAACCTGGCCGAGGGCCGCTACGTCGTCTGGCGCGACGCGGTCACCCCGTTGGCCGAGGTCGACGTGCGCAGCGGCTCGGTCACCGAGTACGAGTGGCCGGTACCCGCCAAAGTGTGACGCGCGGTGACGCCTCTGTCGGTCTAGGGTGAGCGGATGGACACGGCAGGGGCGGCCGGTCCGGAGCCCGGTACGGGAACTCCGGACGGGGACGTGGCGGTTTCCGCCAGCCTCCGGACGGCCGATGTGGAACAGGCGAGCTCGTTCTGCCGGCGGATGTACTACGGTCCGCTGGAGATCAAACCGGCCGGCAGCGCCGACGAGGTGACCTTCTCCGGCGAGGTGGCGCAGATCGGGCCGATCACCATCGGCGAGATCAGCTACGGCGTCGAGATGTGCCTCGAGAGCGGCAACCTGGAGACGGCGTACCACGTGCTGGCCCCGCTGACCGGCGCGGTCCAGGTGCTGCACCGGGGCGCGGCGACCACAGCCGACCCCAGCCAGGCCGCGGTGTTCCGCCCGGTCGGGGACATCTCGCTGCGCTGGTCGGCCGACTGCCGGCTGATCAGCTTCAAGGTGGACCGCCTCGCCCTGGAACGTGAGCTCGACGCGACCCTGGACCGCAAGGTCGGCTCACCGCTGCCGCTGGGGGCGACCTTCGGGCTCGCGGGCGGTCCGGGCCGCAGCTGGCTGGCGCTGGTCCGGCTGCTGCTGGCCGAGACCCGCCAGACGGACGGTCTGAACCTGCTGCCGCCGCTGCTGCGCCGCTGGCGTGAGCTGGCGATCAGCGGGCTGGCCCAGGCGGTCGAGCACCCGTTCTCCGAAGGTCCGGCGGGTCAGCCGACCGCCCGGCGGCCCCGGACGGTGAAACGGACCCTGGACGCGATGCACGCCGAGCCGGGCCGCTCCTTCACGGCGGCCGAGCTGGCCGGCATCGCGGGCGTCGGCATCCGGGTGCTGCAGGAATCCTTCCGCCAGCACGTCGGCGTGCCCCCGCTGACCTACCTGCGCCGGCTGCGGCTGGAGGGTGTGCACGCGGAACTCACCCGGGCCGGCCCGGGCCAGGTCAGCGTGAGCGAGGTGGCGACCCGCTGGGGCTTCACCCTCCTGGGCCGTTTCGCGGGCGCCTACCGCGAGCGTTACGGCGTATCCCCGAGCCAGACGCTGCGCGACCGCCTCTGACCCGAGGCGGTCGCGGTGGCGCGACTGCTACGGCTCGATGCGCTGGCCCTTGCCGATGACAACGATGCCGCTGTCGGAGACCGTGTAGCGCTTGCGGTCGCGTTCCAGGTCGACGCCGATCTGGGCGTCCTCCGGGATCAGCACGTTCTTGTCGATGATCGCGTTGCGGACCACCGCGCGCCGGCCCACCTGCACGCCCTCCATGAGCACCGAGCCCTCGACGTGGGCCCAGGAGTTCACCCGGACGTTGGGGGAGACCACCGAGCGCTCGACCAGGGAACCGGAGACGACCACCCCGGGCGAGATCATCGAGTCGACGGCGCGGCCCTGCCGGTCGTCGTAGCCGTGCACGAACTTCGCCGGCGGCCAGGAGCCGTAGTTGGTGAAGATCGGCCAGTCCATGTTGTAGAGGTTGAAGACCGGCAGCGTCGCGATCAGATCCAGGTGCGCGTCGTAGAACGAGTCGAGCGTCCCCACGTCGCGCCAGTAACCGCGGTCGCGTTCGGTGCTGCCCGGTACGTCGTTGTCGCGGAAGTCGTAGACGTTGGCCTCGCCCCGCTCCACCAGCATGGGGATGATGTTGCCGCCCATGTCGTGCTTGCTGTCCGGGTCCTGGGCGTCGGCGGTGACCGCCTCGCACAGCGCCCGGGTGGTGAAGACGTAGTTGCCCATCGACGCGTAGATCTCGTCCGGGGCGTCCGGCAGGCCCTCGACGTCGACCGGCTTCTCCCGGAAGGCCCGGATCTTCTTGCCGTCCTCACCCACGTCGATGACGCCGAACTGATCGGACATCGACTTGGGCTGGCGGATCCCGGCGACGGTCACGGCCGCGCCCGAGGCGATGTGGTCGTCGACCATCTGCTTGGGGTCCATGCGGTAGATGTGGTCCGCGCCGAAGACGATGACGTAGTCGGGATTCTCGTCGTTGATCAGGTTGAGGCTCTGGTAGATCGCGTCCGCCGAGCCGGCGAACCAGCGCGGGCCCAGCCGCTGCTGCGCCGGCACCGGGGTCACGTAGTTGCCCAGCAGCGTCGACATCCGCCAGGTCTTGGTGATGTGCCGGTCGAGCGAGTGCGACTTGTACTGGGTCAGCACCACGATCTTGAGGAACCCGCCGTTGGCGAGGTTGGACAGGACAAAATCGATCATGCGGTATATGCCGCCGAAGGGCACACCGGGCTTGGCCCGGTCCGCGGTGAGGGGCATCAGGCGCTTGCCTTCGCCACCTGCCAGAACGATCGCGAGCACCTTGACAGCCATGCCCGTGACGCTAACTTTCCCGGTGCCCCAGCGCCAGTCGAAGCGGCGATTCCCGGGATTTTACGGTTTCCGGTAAGCAGAATCGCGCCGCCACGGCGTCCTGGAGGCAGACATCACGACCGCAGCGGGGGAGCGAGGCAGTGCGCCATGGTTTCGAGGAGTACGTCAGAGCGCGGGGAGACGCGTTACGCCGGTTCGCCTATCTGCTCTGCGGGGACCGGCACCTGGGCGAGGACCTCGTACAGGAGGTGCTGATCAAGGCGTACCGGCGGTGGTCGCGGATCGAGGCGGACGATCCGGACGGCTACCTGCGTACGGCCCTGGTGCGGTCGCACGTGTCCTGGCTGCGGCGGCGCTCCAGCGGGGAACGGCCGGGCCGGCGCGAGACCGGTCCGGAGACCCCCTCGGCGCCGGGGCGCTCGGTGCCCGACTTCGCCGACCAGCACGCCGCGCGCGACGACCTGTGGGCCCGGCTGGACCGGCTGACCCGCGCTGGTGCTGCGCTACTACGAGGACCTCGACGACCGGCAGATCGCCGAGGCGCTGCGCTGCGCCGCCTCGACCGTCCGGGTGCACGCCGCCCGGGGGCTCGCGCGGCTGCGTGCCGACCTGAGCCCGGCCCCGTCCACCACCCTTTCCGGAGGTTCGCGATGATGCTCGAAGACGACCTGCGGGCGACCCTGCGCGAGCGCGCCGACGAGCCCACGATGCAGCCGGACCTGCTCGACGAGGTGCGCGTGGG
>NZ_JBEZGQ010000560.1:0-5583 GCF_040650095.1 Actinoplanes sp. NPDC048791
GCCCCGCGCCCAGCCAGCCGGCCGGTCGCGCCCCGGTGCGCCGGAACACCGGCGTCTGATTCCGCAACGAAGAAGCCCCCGTCCTCCGCGAGGAGGACGGGGGCTTCTCTGCGCTCGCCGCGCTAAAGCATCGAGACGTGTACGTGGTCCGTGTGATCACTGGGACCGTGGTACGACTTCCAGCCCGTGGCCGGGAACCAGATCTGTTTGTTCCAGATGACGTAGAGGATGCCGAGCCGGTCGGCGTTACGCACCAGGAAGGCCATCAGGTTGTTGCCGTACTCCCGGGTGTCCTGGTTGTGCCAGGGTGAGAAGCCGCTCTTCTGCAGGGACCAGTCGCAGGCACGGCCCTTGGGATGCTCGAACGGGCCGCCGTTGCGGTGACAACCGACGAACCGGTTGAACTTGGCCTTCTTCACTTCCTTGTACATGTGGAAGGTCCGCGCCGTGATGCAACCGCCCGTGGTCGGGTCGTCGACGTTGCAGGACTCCGGGCCGAACTCGCCGTCGGAGTTGCGGGGGGCGGGCGCGGCGGTCCGGGACTTGGCGACCACGAAGCCGCCCGTCACCGACTTGCCGCCGACCTGGGCCAGCGCCTTCTCGGCCGACTCCTTCTGCTTCTCCATCAGCGCGAGGTTCTGCTTCTGCGCCTTGACCTCCTGGTCCAGGCGCGTCTTGTTGGCGGTCACCTCGTCGATGGCCTGATCCAGCTCGCGCAGCTTGCCGTCGTTGAGGGCGTTGATCTCCTCCAGGGAGACCGCCTTCTTGAGGAAGCCGTCCGGGCTGGTGGTGTTGAGCAGGAAGCCCATGGTCGAGATGCCGCCGGTGCGGTACTGCTGAGCGGCGACCGCGCCCACCTCGGGCAGCAGCAGGTCGCGCTTCGCCTCGGCGTTCTTGACCTTGAGGGCGAGACCGAGCTGGGTCTTGGTCGACTTGGCGACCGCCGCCCTCGCCGTCAGATAGCGCCGGCCCGTGGAGTCCAGCACGTCGTTCAGCAGCGGGTTGTCATCGCCGTCGTCGGCGGTGGCCGACTTGGTGTCGTCCGGATCGGCGTTCGCCGGGGATGCGGGCGCGAGCATCATCGTGACCGCGGCGAGCGGTGCCAGGGCGAGGATCAGCCACCGGCGGGGTCTTGCCGTCATTCAGAATCCTTCCGCGTGACCACCGGCCGGGTTAGCTGACGGGTTCGGGACGGAAGCGATCCCTACCACTGACTCGTGGATTCACCCCGGTAGTTCTGTGGTTCCCCGGCTCATCTTGCGACGATTAGATGGTGGACTGCCGGCGCCTTGGGGGCAGCGCCTCCTGGCAGTGACCGGCGGCCAGCTTACCTGACAACGGCCGAAGTGGCAGTGCTGCCGCGAACGGTAAAACGGTTACCGGGCAACGACTTTCCGTCACCGCTCGATGGAATGACGCAGGTCATAGCCCGTAACGACGCATTAATGTGAGTCGTTGCATTCTTTCCGCCGATTGCTCACCATCAGTGCACGATCGATTGCGTAGGGTGTGACGACTGTCGATTCTTAGCATTGATGGGTAGTGTTCGTCACGGTCTCAGCGCAGACCGCCGCCTAATCGCCGCACGGCGAGCCGGGGAACCACTTGAGTAATGGGGTGAATCCGATCCGCGCACCCCCGCGCGATCGGTAGGGATCGCTTCCGTCCCGAACCCGTCAGCTAACTCGGTCGGCGGCCGACGGAAGGAATGTTCGTGAGGCTCAACCCTGTCCGCCGGCGATTAGCGACCGTGCTCGCGGTCCTCGTCGCCACCTCGGGGCTGGCGCTCGCCGCCCCGACCTCCGCTTCCGCCGCACCCCGCCCCTTCGCCGCGCCGGGCGACTCGGGCGACGACGGCGAGGGCGGTTCGAAGTCCCTCATCAAGCAGCTCGAGGCGGCGTCCAAGGGCTTCGTCGAGGCCCAGGAGGCGCTGGACCGCTCCAAGAAGCGCCAGCGGGAGCTGACCGCCAAGCTCAAGGAGCTCGACACCCAGCTCGGCCCCAGGCAGGCGGCGCTGGACGAGATCGTCCAGCGGGCGTACCGCACCGGGCGGCTCGGGCCGATGACGGCGATGATCACCGCCGACTCCACCGGCAGCATGCTGGACCGGGCGCAGACCCTGGAGACCATCGCCGTCAAGCAGGACCGCGCGGTGCGCGACCTGAGGGACAGCCGGGACCAGCAGGCGCAGGCCAAGACGGCGATCGACACCGCTGTCCGCGAACAGCAGCGCCAGCTCACCGTCATGGCCAAGCGCAAGAACCAGGCCGAGGACGCGTTGAAGGTCGCCAACGCCGCCAGCGGCGGATCCTCGAGTTCGTCGTCCGGCGGCGGTTCCTCCAGCGACGGCGGCAGCAGCGCCCTGGCCGCGCCCGCGCCGCGCAACTCGGACGGCTCCCTGCCGAGCGAGTCGTGCAGCGTCAACGACCCGACCACCTCGGGCTGCATCACGCCGCGCACCCTGCACGCGATGCAGGAGGCGAAGAAGGACGGTTTCAACCACTTCATCGCCTGCTTCCGCCACCAGAACAGCGGTGAGCACCCGAAGGGCCGGGCCTGCGACTGGGCCGCCGACAAGGGCGGCTTCGGCGGCGACGCGACCGGGGCCAGCAAGGACTACGGCAACCGGCTGGCGAACTACTTCATCAACAATGCAAGCCGGCTCGGGATCCTCTACGTCATCTGGTACCGGCGGATCTGGCTGCCCAGCAGCGGCTGGAAGTCGTACTCCGGTGCCGGCGGCGACCCGTCGAGCGACCACACCAACCACGTGCACATGTCGATGCGCTGACCGCGGGGGTGCGGGGCCTACCGCTTGACGTAGGCCTCGTACTCCTTCAGCACGTCGTCGGTCGGGCCGTCGGCGCGGATCAGGCCCGACTCCAGCCAGATGGCCCGCTCGCAGGTGTCGCGGATCGACTGCTCGCTGTGGCTCACCAGGAAGACGGTGCCGGCCTGCGCGCGCAGGTCCCGGACCCGCTGCTCACTGCGCCGGCGGAACTTCGCGTCACCGGTGGCCAGCGCCTCGTCGATGAGCAGCACGTCGTGCTGCTTGGCGGCCGCGATGGCGAACCGCAGCCGGGCGCCCATGCCGGACGAGTACGTCCGCATCGGCAGCGAGCTGAAGTCACCGCGCTCGTTGATGCCGGAGAAGTCGATGATGTCCTTGGTCTTGCTCTTGACCTCGGCCGGCGACATGCCCATGGCCAGGCAGCCCAGGACCACGTTGCGCTCACCCGGCAGGTCGTTCATCAGGGCGGCGCTGACGCCGAGCAGGGACGGCTGGCCGGCCGCGTAGATCGCACCGCGCTCGACCGGCAGCAGCCCGGCGATCGCCCGCAGCAGCGTGGACTTGCCCGAGCCGTTGGTGCCGATCAGGCCGACGGCCTCACCCTTGTACGCGACGAAGCTCACCCCCTTGATGGCGTGCACCTCGCGCATGGTCGCCGGCTTGGTGCCGGTGACGAGCCGCTTGAAGCTGGCGAGCGGGCTGCCGGTGCCCGGGGTCGCCGACTGCTGGATCCGATAGACCACGTGGGCATCGTCGACGATGACCGTCGGATCGCGCCGGTCGCTGCCGGTCATGTTGTCAGCCACGGCCGTAGCCCTTCTCTCCGCGCCAGAAGTAGACGTAACCCCCGAGACCCACCACGAACGTCCAGGCGAGCGCCTCCAGCCACATCACCGTGGGACTCGCCGCGAGCGGCACGTCCTCCATCAGCGCGTGCCGCATGAGGTCGATGAACACCAGCATCGGGTTCGCCTCCACCAGGGTCAGCTTCCAGCCGCTGAGGTGGTCGGTGAAGCGGGTGACCGGGTAGAGCACGGCCGACAGGTAGAGCCACATCCGCATGACGAACGGGATGAGGTTCCGGACGTCCGGGATCTTGCTGCCCAGCCGGGCCCCGGCCAGGGCCAGGCCGGCGTTGAACACGGCCTGGAGCAGGAAGATCGGCGCGATGAGCAGCCATTCCAGGGTGATCGGCTCGCCGAAGCCGACCACGATGACCATCAGCACGGCCAGCGAGGCGAGCGTGTTGCGGACCTCGACCATGGTGATGGCCAGGGGCAGGCTGCCTCTCGGGAAGTGCAGGGCCCGGATCAGCCCGAGGTTGCCGGTGATCGCCTGGATGCCGGCCGACACCGTGGACTGGGTGAAGCCGAAGATGAACACGCCGGTGCACAGGTACGCGACGAAGTTGTCGACCCCGCTCTTCGTGTTCAGGATCACGCCGAAGATCAAGTAGTAGACAGCCGCGTTGATCAGCGGCGTCAGCACCTGCCAGAACACACCGAGCCGGGTCTTGCCGAGCGACGAGGCGACCTTGGCGTTGGCGTACGACGCGATGAAGTGCCGGTACGCCCAGAGCTGACGTGTGTACTCAGGCAGGGAAGGCAGCTTCCCGGCAGCGCTGAGCCCGTGTCTACGGGCCAGCTCCTTGAGCGTCAGGCCGGTCTCGGAATCGGCGACCGCCGTCTGAGGCATGGGGCGCTCCGATCTGGTCGGTCCGCTGGGGATGGGGGACCTGGATGACTTGCGCGGGAACACACTAAACAGTGTGCCGCGATGGAACGGCGTCGTATCGACGTCAGCCCCGAAAGTAGCCGAACGAGCGCCGGAACGCAACCGTTGCGTCCTGGCGTATAGTGCACTCGTGGTTACAGCGAAACGTGCACCCGCCGGAGCGGCGGTGCTCCGCGGGGACATCACCGCGGCCATCCGCAACGCGGTCATGAACGAGCTGGCCGAGGTCGGCTACGGGCGCCTGTCCATCGAGGCGGTGGCGCGCCGGGCCGGCGTCGGTAAGACCGCGATCTACCGCCGGTGGAGCAACAAGCTGGAGATGGTCCTCGAGATCGTCTCCGCCGTGGCGGAGCGTAGCGTGCCGATGCCCGACACCGGAAGCTTCGCCGGCGATCTGCAACTGCTCCTGTTCATCGTGAGCCGGGCCCTGCAGCACCGGATCGCGTCCCAGATCATCCCCGACCTGATGGCCGAGGCGGCCCGCAACCCCAAGATCGCCGAGACGCTGCAACGGGCGCTGCGCACCCACCAGCAGGCCGTCGGCGAGAAGATCGTGGGACAGGCCGTCGAGCGCGGCGAGCTGCCCCCGGGCACGAACGCCGACCTGGCCGTCGACATGATGCTGGGCCCGCTGTACTGGCGGCTGGCGGTCTCGCGGACCCCGATCGACGACGACTACCTCGAGAACCTCAGCAACGCCGTCCTGCGTGCGCTGCAGGAGACCCGCCCCGCGCACTGACGGGGAACGACGCCTCGATCTGCCAGCCGGCCGGGGCGCGTGGACCGTGGACCAGGGTTCCGCCGTACCGGGTGAGGTCCTCGGCCAGGCTGAGCAGGCCGAAGCCGCCGGCCTCCCGCCCGGCCCAAGGTCGCGGCGGGCTCGAGGGCTCGCTGGTGATCCGCAGGATCAGCATCTCCGCGCCGTGCTCGGTGCTGATCCTGAGCAGGGTGCCGGGTCCGTCGTGGCGCAAGGCGTTCGTGGCGGCCTCGCCGAGCAGCCGGTCGGCCACCGCGAGCAGCGGCGGCGCCCGCACGTCCCGCTGGTCCGGCGGTTCGGC
>NZ_JBEZGQ010000561.1:0-5576 GCF_040650095.1 Actinoplanes sp. NPDC048791
ATGAGCGGAACCGGGCGGGCTGAGTTGTCGGGCCGGATCCTGATTAGGGCCTCTCTCAAGTCCGCGGCGGCGAGCCGGGCGGATTGGACGAGTCGGCCGGGCCGCGAAAGGGCGGTCGTTCCGACCAGACCGGCTACGCCGCCAGACCGGCTAGGCCGCCGGATGTTCACGCGCGGCGTCAACGCCCGTCACCGCCGACCCGGCGGCGAGGGACCAATGAGGCGGTGCAGCCGGCCACCGAGCCTGCTGGGCCGCCGAGTCCGCCGGGGCAAGCCCAGCGGCGCGGCACAGGCCCGGCTAGCCGGGCCGAAGCCCAACCGCCTCCCTGGTCACCGACCCGGCAAGAGGCAAGCTGCTGCTGCCAAGTCGTCCGACCCGAAAGCGACAGGCCGGTGTCGCCCACCCGAAGGCGGCAACACCGGCCTGACAAAGCTGAAACGAACCGACCGTGACGTCAGTAGCCGCGCGGGCTGCGGCCGTAGCCGGGATTGTCGAACCGGCCTTCCGGCCGCCGCTGGGCCCCGTTCAGGTCCGCGTAGTTGTTCATCCCGTTGGCCTGCCGACCGTCGTCCGGCCGGCCCGGGCGCCGGCCGCCCTGCGGGTTGCCGCCCTGTCCTTGAGACCCGGAAGGCCGCTGCGGCCCCCCACCCTGAGGCCGGCCACCGGTCGACGGCGGAGGCGGAGGCGGCGCGCCGTAGACCCCACCACCGGGCCTGCCACCCCCCTGACCCGGGCGACCGCCGGGCTGCTGGGCCGGGCGTGCGGGCGGCTGACCGGGACGCACCGCCGGCTGACCACCCTGCCCGGGGCGAGGCCCGGGCTGAGCGGGCTGAGCAGGCCGAGCACCAGGCTGAGCAGGCCGACCACCAGGCTGCGCGGGTCGACCACCAGGCTGAGCCGGGCGACCACCGGGCTGGGCCGGACGAGCACCGGGCTGAGCCGGGCGACCACCAGGCTGAGCCGGACGACCACCAGGCTGAGCCGGACGAGCGCCAGGCTGCCCCGGACCAGCCGGCGGCACACCAGGCCGACCAGCGGCAGGACGACCCCCGGGCTGACCACCCTGACCGGGACGACCAGCGGGCTGACCACCCTGCGGCGGCCGGCCGCCGCCATAAACGCCGTTGCTCTTCGCGGGAGTGGCTGCGGGAGGCTTGGCGCCGTACACGCCAGGACCCGATGGCGCTCCGGCCGGTGGGCGGTTTCCGCCGTACACACCCGGGCGCTGGGCCGGGCCGCCGACCGACAGCAGTTCCGTTTTTGCGTCCAGCGGGTCGGGGTCGGCGTTCGGGTCCGGGTTTTTCGTTGCCGGTTCGAGCTTGCGCTTCCTGCGGGATTGCATGATGCCGATGACGCCCGCGCCGACCAGAAGTGCGCCGAGGACGCCTACGCCGCCGATCAGGTATGTGATGTCGGTCAGGCTCAGGTCGGCGAACCAGGATGTGCCGTTGTCCTTTTCTGCCGCGGCCGCGTCGGTTTTCGCTTCCACGATTTTTGTCGCCGGCGTGTAGCGGAGGATGTAGTTGGCCGCTTCCGGGTCGGCGCCCGTGCCCATGTCCGACACCGTGTAGAACGTTTTGCCGTCGGCGCTGTAGGTGATCGCCTCGCCGAAGGGTTCGTTCGGCAGGGGCGTCTTGCGGGGCTTGTTCTTCAGCGATCCGAGCACGTCGCCGTCGGCGACGTCCCACTCGTACGCGTCCAGGTAGGTCCGCAGGGTCACCTTGCCGCCGCCCGGTGCCACCGCGCCACCCGTGACCGTGGTCTGGGCCAGCCGGGCGATCGGGATGCCGGGGGTGTCGCTGCTCGGCAGCTCGATCTCGCCCGCCTTCTTCAGCGGTACGCCCTCTTCGTTGTTCGCCTTCAGTGCGGCCGTCGGCGTGTAGAGCTGCGTCTTGCCGGAGACTTCCTTGGTCACGATGATCGGCGTGCCGTCACCGTTGAACAGCAGGGCCTCGGCGTCGTGCTTGTCGCCGTTCGGGTAGGCCAGGCGGTGGATCTTCGGCTCTTTCTTGCCGCTCACCGGCATCGACCAGAGGCCGATCGTGCGACGGGTGTCACCCTTGCCGTCGCGGGCGCTGTTGTCGCCGATGTCCGCGATCCACAGCGTGTCGCCGTCCGGGGACAGGGTCAGGTCCTCGGTGTCGAGCGGGCGGGACGGGAAGTCGACCCGGTCGGTGATCTTGCAGTCGTCGTCGAGGAAGAAGACCTTGCGCTTGGCGGCCTCGTCGACGCCGTCGTTGACCACGACGAAGCCGTTCTTGGTGGCCACGATCCCCGAGAGCTCCGACAGAGCGGGATCGGTGATCTTACAAATCTTCCTGCCGGCCGCTGCCTTGGCCGAGGTCACCGTCGGGGCGGGCTCGGCCGAGGCGGGCACGGCCCCCATCATCACCAGCCCCGAGGCGAGGATGGCCGGGAACACGAGACGCCGCATCCGATCAGTGTCGCATGCGGCGTCTCGTGCCGGTGTTACGCGTGGATCAACCCTGCTCAGCGGGGGTGCCGCTTAAGCCGGAGCTAAGGTGCGACGAAGTTCTCGAGCTCGGCGGCGAGCTGCTCGCCGACCCGGACCTTCAGCTCCGTGCCCTGCTCGGTGTGCCGGGTGTCGAGCACCTGCCCGCCGCGGTGGATCCGGGCGACCAGGTCACCCCGGTCGTACGGCAGCAGCACCCGCATGTCCTTCGCCGGCCGCGGCAGCCGCTGGGCGATCGCCGCGTGCAGCTCGTCGATGCCCAGCCCCGAGCGCGCCGACACGAACACGGCGTCCGGCCAGGCCCGCTTGAGCCGCAGGATCGTCTCCTCGTCGGCCGCGTCCATCTTGTTGACGACCAGCAGCTCGGGGATGCGGTCCGCACCCACCTCGCCGAGGACCTCGCGGACCGCCGACACCTGACCCTCGGGGTCCGGGTGCGCGCCGTCCACCACGTGCACGATCAGGTCCGAGTACGCCACTTCCTCCAGCGTCGAGCGGAACGCCTCGACGATGTGGTGCGGCAGGTGCCGGACGAAGCCGACCGTGTCGGAGATGGTGAACACGCGCCCGTCCTCGGCCGCGGTCCGGCGGGTGGTCGGGTCGAGGGTCGCGAACAGCGCGTCCTCGACCAGCACGCCCGCTGACGTGAGGCGGTTGAGCAGGCTCGACTTGCCGGCGTTGGTGTAGCCGGCGATCGCGACCGCGGGCACGCCGCTGTTGGTGCGCTTGGCGCGCTTCGTCTGGCGTACCGTCCGCAGGGCCTTGATCTCGCGCTTGAGCTTCGAGATGCGGGTGTTGATCCGCCGCCGGTCCGTCTCGATCTTGGTTTCACCGGGACCACGGGTGCCGACGCCGCCGCCGGAACCACCGCCCGCGCCGCCACCCTGACGGGACAGCGAGTCACCCCAGCCGCGCAGGCGGGGCAGCAGGTACTGCAGCTGGGCCAGCTCGACCTGCGCCTTGCCTTCCTTGCTCTTCGCGTGCTGGGCGAAGATGTCCAGGATCAGCATGGTGCGGTCGACGACCTTGACCTTGACCTGCTCCTCGAGCTTGCGCAGCTGCGAGGGCGAGAGCTCGCCGTCGCAGATGACCGTGTCGGCGCCGGTGGCGATGACGACGTCGCGCAGCTCGTCGACCTTGCCCCGGCCGATGAAGGTGGCCGCGTCCGGCTGGCTGCGGCGCTGGATCAGCCCCTCGAGCACCTCGGAACCGGCCGTCTCGGCCAGCGCGGCGAGCTCGATGAGCGAGTTCTCCGCGTCGTCGCTGCTGCCGCCGGTCCAGACGCCGACCAGGACGACCCGTTCGAGTCGCAGCTGGCGGTACTCGACCTCGGTGATGTCGGTGAGTTCGGTGGAGAGACCGGCGACCCGGCGCAGCGAACGGCGCTCCTCGAGCTCCAGCTCACCGGTGGTGACGTCGGGTTCGAATACCTCAGTACGCAAAAGGTGACCTCCTCCGCCGATGGTGGCACGCCGGACTCCTCAGCGCATCCACTTAACCCGGCGAAGCGTTGTCGCAGGAGTGTCTGACTCATCAGTAACCACCGGATTGGTGGCCGGTATTCCCGAAGCGCAAGAATGCGGGTACGCACCCGCCAACGACGGAGGGAACACCGTGGTGACCACCCGCCTGCCCAGCGCAGGATTCTCGATCACGATCCGAATCGCCGTGACCGCCGACGCCTCGTCCATCGGCCGGCTCACCACCTGCGTCGGCGAGGCCGGCGCGATCGTGACGGCCCTCGACGTGGTGGACTCCGACCCCACCCGGGTGCTCGTCGACCTCACCTGCGACACCGCCGACTCCAGCCACGCCGACCAGGTCGTCAAGACCCTCGAGGAGCAGGACGGCGTCGACGTCCGCAAGGTCTCCGACCGCACCTTCCTCCTGCACCTCGGCGGCAAGATCGAGGTCAATTCCAAGGTCGCCCTGCGCAACCGGGACGAGCTGTCGCGGGCGTACACGCCGGGTGTGGCCCGGGTGTGCATGGCCATCGCGGAGAACCCGGCCGACGCGCGCCGGCTCACCATCAAGCGCAACACCGTTGCCGTGGTCAGCGACGGCTCGGCGGTGCTGGGCCTGGGCAACATCGGCCCGGCCGCCGCGATGCCGGTGATGGAGGGCAAGGCCGCTCTGTTCAAGCGGTTCGGCGGCGTGGACGCGTGGCCCGTCGTGCTCGACACCCAGGACACCGACGAGATCGTGGCCATCGTCAAGGCGATCGCCCCGGCGTACGGCGGGATCAACCTGGAGGACATCGCGGCGCCGCGGTGCTTCGAGATCGAGACGCGGCTACGCGAGCTGCTGGACATCCCGGTCTTCCACGACGATCAGCACGGCACCGCGATCTGCGTGCTGGCCGCGCTCACCAACGCGCTGCGGGTGGTCGGCAAGAACCTGGCCGACGTCAAGGTCGTGGTCTCCGGGGCCGGGGCCGCGGGCACCGCGATCATGAAGCTGCTGCTGCGCCAGGGCGTGGGCGACATCATCGCGTACGACCGCCGGGGCGCCCTGCACCGCGGCATGGACGACCTGAACCCGACCTGGCAGTGGCTGACCGAGCACACCAACAAGGACAACTACAGCGGGGACCTGAAGGGCGCGATCGTCGGCGCGGACGTCTTCATCGGGGTCAGCGCGCCGAACCTGCTGACCGGGGCCGACATCGCCAAGATGGCCGACAAGTCGATCGTCTTCGCGCTGGCCAACCCGGATCCCGAGGTGGACCCGCGCGAGGCCCGCCAGCACGCCGCGGTGGTCGCGACCGGCCGCTCGGACCAGCCGAACCAGATCAACAACGTACTGGCGTTCCCGGGCGTGTTCCGCGGCATGCTCGACGTGAGCGCCGAGGCGTTCACCGAGGAGATGGCGCTGGCCGCGGCGATGGCCATCGCCAACGTGGTCGGCGAGGACAAGCTCAACCCGACGGTGATCGTGCCGAGCGTCTTCGACGCGCGCGTGACGCCGGCGGTGGCCGCGGCGATCCGCGCGGTGGTCAAGGGCTCCCCCGCGCCGGTCAACCCGGCGGCGGTGCCCGAGGTCGAGCTGGAGCAGGCCCCCGAAGAAACCTTCTGACAGCGGCGCAGCGGGGCCCCGGGAACAC
>NZ_JBEZGQ010000562.1:0-5564 GCF_040650095.1 Actinoplanes sp. NPDC048791
GCGCGGCGAGGACGGCGACTCGGTCCCGCCGCCGGCACCGCACGCGGCCGGGCCGAGCAGCAGGGCCGCCAGCGTGAGACCGGCGACCGCCGGGAACTTCTTCATCGATGCCTCCATAGCGGTTGAGGCGGACCACGCCGGCCGCTGCCGTCGCGTCCGCCCGCGCCTCGACCAAACATCGCGGGGCGGGACCGGCGAGGCATCCTTCGCGCGGAATGAATACAGGCGCCTGCCCCTCCCCTAACGTCCGGGCCGGAGAAGGGCGGTCGCGGATGGCGGAGCCGACGATGTCCGGCCGGCAGCGGATCCGTGACCTGCGGCAGTTCCTGCTCTATCTGGGCAGTGCGATGACCGCGGCGGGCGAAGCGGTCAATCAGATCGAGGAGCGCCTGTGCCGGGTCGCGGCCGTCTACGGGGCACCGGACGCCCGGGTCAGCGTTCTGCCGACGTACCTGGTCGTGGCGCTCGAACCGGGGCGGTCGGCCACGCTGGAGCCGACCCGGCAGCTGCGCGGCAGCCTCCGGCTCGACCAGACCGCCGCGGTGTACGACCTGCTGAAGGCGGCCGAGCGCGGCGAGGTGGCGCCGGCCGACGGCAGCCGGCGGATCAGCGAGATCGTGGCGATGACACCCCGGTTCCGGCCGGTCGCCCAGGTCGCC
The DNA here is from genome assembly GCF_040650095.1 of Actinoplanes sp. NPDC048791. Taxonomy (NCBI): domain Bacteria; kingdom Bacillati; phylum Actinomycetota; class Actinomycetes; order Micromonosporales; family Micromonosporaceae; genus Actinoplanes; species Actinoplanes sp. NPDC048791. Next base: position 660 of record NZ_JBEZGQ010000562.1, read on the forward strand.
GGCCATGCCGTGCTCGCCGGCGGCATCTGCCTCATCCTGGAGGCGTCCTGGACCGACCTGCTGCTGTCGGCGCTGTTCGGCGCGCTGGTGGGCACGTTCAAACTGATCGGCGCCCGCTGGACGAGCGTTCAGATGATCATGCCGGTGACCGCGGCGTTCTCGGTCACGGCGAGCACCCTGCTGCTCGCCGGCACCGGCTGGGCCGAGGTGGACCTGCGCGCCCTGGTCGCGCCGCTGGCCACCTTCCTGCCCGGCGCCATGCTGACCATGGCCGTGGTCGAGGTGTCCGCCGCCGCGCTGGTCACCGGATCGAGCCGGCTGGTGGCCGGCATCCTGCAACTGCTGCTGCTCGCGTTCGGCATCATCGGCGCCGCCCAGCTGGTGGGCCTGCCGCCGGCTGTCGCGGCGGCTGTCGTACCGCCGGACGCGGTCAACGTCTGGGCCCCCTGGTTCGGTCCGCTGGTCATGGGACTGGGCACCTACCTGGTCCAGTCCGGGCCCCGCCGCACGCTGGGCTGGCTCTGCCTGGTGCTGTACGCCGGCTGGATCGGCCAGTATCTCGGCGATCTCGTGCTGGGCAGCTACCTGAGCGGGTTCTGCGGGGCGGTCCTGCTGACCGTGGTCGCGTACCTGGTCGAGCGCAGGCCGTCCGGGCCCCCGGCGCTGGTCTCCTTCCTGCCGGGCTTCTGGCTGCTCGTTCCCGGCGCGCTGAGCCTCATCGGGATGACCGAGTACCTCAGCCGCAACGAGGTGCGCGGCGCCGAGGATCTGCTCGGGGCGACCACGTCGATGGTCGCGGTCGCCCTCGGCGTGCTCTGCGGTCATCCGCTGTACCGCGCCCTGGTGAAGTCGCTGCGCCTGGCGCCGTGACGACCACTCGTTGCTCGCCCGCCCGGGATGAGGTGGGGCCGTCGCCGTGCGGCCGATGATGCGTCCAGTCGCGGTGTCCGCTGCAACCCGATGAAGGGAAACGACGTGAGCGCAATGGATGTGCCCGCTCGGCGTTCGGTGCCGCTGGACGCGGCGGGTGAGCAGAGCAGTCCTCCGAAGACCAAGCGGACCATGGCCTACATCTCGTGGGTCGCCCTGGCGCTGATGACCACCAGCTCGGTGGCCAGCCTGCGTCCCTCCCCGACCATGGCGGTCTACGGCCTCGCCAGCATCTTCCTGTACGTCATACCGGCCCTGGTGTTCCTGCTGCCGACGGCCCTGGTCTCGGCCGAGCTGGCGTCCGGCTGGGAGGGTGGCGTCTACAACTGGGTGAGTCAGGGTCTGTCGAAGCCGCTGGGCTTCCTCGCCGTCTGGTGCCAGTTCGCCATGACGATCTTCTACTACCCGAGCCTGCTGGGCTTCGTGGCCAGCACGCTGGCGTACGTGATCAACCCCGACCTGGCCGGCAGCGGCGTCTGGACGGCAGTCGTGATCATGGTCTGCTACTGGAGCGGGGTGTGGGTGTCCTCCCGCGGCACCAGCGGCGTGGCCGGCCTGGCCAGCGGCGGCCTGATCATCGGCACGCTGGTCCCGGGAGCTCTGCTGGTCATCCTCGGCGTCGCTTTCCTGGGCCAGGGCAACGAGTCCGCCGCCCCGATGACCGCCGACCACCTGCTGCCCGCCTGGGCCGGGCTGTCCAGCCTGGTGCTCATCGTCAACAACTTCCTGTCGTACTCCGGCATGGAGATGAACGCCGTGCACGTGTCCTCGCTGCGCCGGCCGGGCCGGGAGTTCCCCCGGGCGATGTTCCTGGCCATGGCTCTCGTGCTGCTCATCTTCATCCTGCCCGCGCTGGCCATCAGCTGGATCGTGCCGGCCGACGAGCTCTCCCTGACCGCCGGCGTCATGCAGGCGTTCGACGCCGTGTTCGCCGCGTTCGACTCGCAGTGGCTGACCCCGATCCTGGGCGTCATGCTGGTCGCCGCGTCGCTCGGCGGCATGCTCACCTGGCTGGCCGGGCCGTCCAAGGGCCTGCTGCTGATCTCGCGCCAGGAGGGCTATCTGCCGCCGGTCCTGCAGCGGCTGAACAAGCACGGCGTGCAGCAGAACATCATGGTCGCCCAGGGACTGGTCACCACGGTGATCGCGCTGGCCTACGCGTTCATCCCGGACGTCTCCAGCGCGTACTGGATCTTCTCCGTGATCACCACGCAGGTCTACCTGATCATGTACCTGCTGATGTTCGTCGCCGCCGTCCGGCTGCGCCGCAGCCAGCCCGACCACCCGCGCGGATACCGCGCCCCGATGCTCACCGCGCTCTGCGGTGTCGGCTTCGCCGCCTCGCTGGCCGCCCTGCTGATCGGCTTCGTCCCGCCGTCCCAGTTCGGCTCCAGCAACGTCGGCGTCTATCTGCTCATCGTCGCCGGCGGCGCGCTCGGCCTCGGGCTGCTGGTGCCGTTCCTGTTCTACAAGCTGCGCAAGCCGTCCTGGAAGACGGCCGACCCGGAAGAGGTGCCGATCGCATGAGCGTCTCAGTCGCCCACACCAGCCACAAGGTCACCTACCTCGTGATCGGCATCATCTTTCTCCTGATCACCGGCGTGGCGATGGTCGCCTTCCTCAGTTCGCGCGAGGACAGGCAGGCCCAGGACAAGGCGGCGCAGCTCAGCTCCGAGCTGGCCGCGGCCGGCCTGCGGGTGCCGGACACCGACCGGATCGCCCAGGTGCTCGGCGACGACGGCGGCGCGGTCTGCGCCGACCCGGACAACGCGCTGCGCCGGGGCGTGCTCTACGGCATGCTCACCAACGGCGCGGCCGGGCCCGGCCAGCGCCCGGTGATCGCCGACAACAACGCGATGCGGGGCCAGCTGGCCATCATCAAGGTCTACTGCCCGCGCTACCTCGAACGGTTCCAGCAGGTCGTCGACGACCTCAAGACCTCGGCGGTGGCGGGATGAACGGCGTAGAACTGCGGGACCGCGTCGACGCGTTGATGGGGCGGGCCCGCGCCGACCTCGCCGCCCTGGTGGCGATCCCGTCGGTGGCCGACCCGCGGCAGTATCCGCCCGAGAAGTGCGACCGGGCCGCGCAGTGGGTGGTGGACCGCTTCGCCGAAGCCGGCTTCGACGGTCTGGGCCTGCGCCGGACCAGCGACGGCAGCAACGCCGTCTACGGTGAACGCCGGGTGGCCGACCCCGGCGCGCCGACCGTGCTGCTGTACGCCCACTACGACGTGCAGCCACCGCTGGACGACGAGGCCTGGCGCACGCCGCCGTTCGACCTCACCGAGGTGAACGGCCGCTGGTACGGCCGCGGCACCGCCGACTGCAAGGGCAACATCATCATGCACCTCACCGCCCTGCGGGCCCTGCGCGGCGAGATACCGGTCAATCTGAAAGTGATCGTGGAGGGATCCGAGGAGCAGGGCACCGGCGGGCTCGAGGACTTCGTGACCCGCCACGCCGACCTGTTGCAGGCCGACGCCATCCTCGTCTGCGACACCGGCAACGCCGCGGTGGGCGTACCGGCGGCCACCGTCAGCCTGCGCGGCATGGTCAACCTCGTGGTCGGCGTCGAAGCCCTCTCCTCCGAGGTGCACTCCGGCATGTTCGGCGGAGCCGCACCCGACGCCCTGGCCGCCCTCATCCACATCCTCGCCACCCTGCGCGACGACACCGGCAACACCACGATCACGGGCCTGGACAACACCCAGACCTGGACCGGCGAGGACTATCCGGCCGAGCGGTTCCGCGCCGACGCCGGACTGCTCGACGGGGCGTACCTGCTCGGCGACGGCGCCGTGGCCGACATGATCTGGGCCCGCCCCGCCGTCACCGTCCTCGGCATCGACTGCCCGCCGGTGGTCGGCTCCGCCGCGGCGATCCAGCCGCACGCCCGGGCCCGGCTCAACCTGCGGGTGCCGCCGGGCATGGACGCGGTCAAGGCGCACGAGGCCCTGGTCGGCCACCTGCACGCGGCGGCCCCCTGGGGTGTCCATGTGAGCGTGGCGACGGAAGCTCTGGGCCAGCCGTTCGAGGCGCGGACCGGCGGTCCGGCCTACCGGACGTTCGCCGCCGCCATGCGCGACGCGTACGGGCGGGAGATGACGTCCCTCGGGCAGGGCGGCTCGATCCCGCTGTGCAACGTCTTCGCCGACACCTATCCGGACAGCGAGATCATCCTGATGGGGGTGGAGGAACCACTGGCCCTGATCCACGCGCCGAACGAGAGCGTGCACCCGGACGAGATCGCCGCCCTGGCCACCGCCGAGGCGCTGTTCCTCCAGCGGTACCGGGGAAAGCAGCTCTAGCAGCGAAGGGAGCCGGCCGTGGAGGTGGGGCACGGCCGGCTCGACAACCTCCAGCGGCGGTGCGCGCCGCTCGCCTTCTGCTACGCCGTCGTCCGCAAGTACCTGGACGACGGCGGCGCGCGGGAGGCCGCACTCATCACGTACTACGGCTTCCTCAGCCTCTTCCCGGTCGTGCTGCTGGGCGCGGCCGTGGTGTCCCGGATCTTCCTGGACTCACCCGAGCTGCGCGCGGACGTGGTCGCCGCGATCGTGCCGCCGTCCTTGCAGGCCGACATGGCCGACTCGGTGGCTGTGCTGTCCCGGTCCCGGACGGCCCTGATCGCGGGGATGATCGGGCTGGCCTACTCCGGCACCGGAGTGGTCTTCTCGGCGTACCTCACGCTCAACCATCTCGCCGCCGTGCCGTTCCGGGACCGGCGTGGCGTCGTCTCCCGCCTGCTGCGCGTGCTCGCCGGCCTGGCGGTCATCCTGACCGGTGCGATCGCCTCCGGGGTGCTCACCGTGGCGATCGCCTCGACGCCGTACGGGCTGTCCTGCGCCCTCGGGCTGGTCGCCTCCGGCCTGGTGTCCGGCGTGGTGCTCACTGCGCTCGCCCGGCTGCTGCTGGACCGGCCGGCGCCGCTGCGGTCACTGTGGCCGGCCGCGCTGACCGGCGCGGTGGCCGT
>NZ_JBEZGQ010000563.1:0-5552 GCF_040650095.1 Actinoplanes sp. NPDC048791
GTGCAGGCGGCGACCTCGGTCACCGACGGGTCGGCGGCGGTCAGCGCCATGCTGCCGGTGCCACCGCCGTTCACGAACTCCAGGTCGGCGTGCTCGCGTACCGCCCGGACCGCGGCCAGGCGGCGGCGCAGCAGCTCGGGCAGCGACCGGCGCTGCATCATCCGGATCGCCCGGGCCCGCAGGGCCTGCCCGGGCGGGGCGTCGCCGAGCCCGGCGATGTGCGCCTCGTAGGACATCATCGCGACCAGGCGGAAGCCCGGCCGCTTGACCAGCCGGGCGGCCAGGGATCCGGCCTGGGCCGCGGAGTGCACGGGGGAGCGGCGGACGCCGATGTGCAGTGGCCCGGCGGGCCGCCAGGAGGCGTCGAGTTCCAGACAGATCCGCACGTCGGGCCGCCGGCCCGGCGCCACGACGGCATCGACCAGGTCCAGGTGGGCGGGATGGTCGACCATGATGGTGATGGCGGCGGCCAGCTGCGGGTCGGCGGCCAGCTGGGCGATCGCGGTCCGGTCGACGCTGGGGTACGCCACCAGCACGTCGTCCGTGACACCACTGCGTACCAGCCAGATCGCCTCCGGCAGGGTGTACGCCATCACGCCGGACCAGCCGGGGCGGGCCAGCACCCGTTCGAGCAGGGACCGCACGCGGACCGACTTGCTGGCCACCCGGATCGGTTTGCCCGCCGAGCGGACCGACAGGGCGGCCGCGTTCGCGTCGAAGGCGGCCAGGTCGACCACGGCCAGCGGGGTCTCCAGGCCGCTGGTGGCGCGGTCGAGTCGTTTCTGCAACGCGGTGCGTTCGACGATCACGCCAGCAACCTAACCGGTCGCGGCCGTATGCGAAACACCTTCATGAATGCGCCACCCGAACGGGCGCAGCCACGACCTGCCGGGTACGCCCGTTAGAGTGCTTCGAGCAGTGACCACGGGGAGGTAAGGGCCATCGACACCGAAACGAGCTCGGCACGCAAGGAGGCCAGCCCCCCGGTGGACCTCTCCGGGGCGGCGGCGCTGCGTTCCGTGCTGCGGATCCGCCCGTTCCGGCGGCTCTGGCTCGTGCTCAGCGTGGCCTCGTTCGGCGACTGGATCGGCACCCTGGCCACCGCGCTGTTCGCCTCCCAGCAGGTTACCGGCAGCGTCGCGCAGGGCAGCGCGTTCAGCAGCACGATCGCGATCCGGCTGCTCCCGGCGCTGCTGCTCGGCCCGATCGCGGGCGTCATGGCCGACCGGTTCGACCGGCGCTACACCATGGTCATCTGCGACATCCTGCGCTTCTTCGTGTACGGCTCGATCCCGGTCGTCGCCCTGCTCAGCGACTCCGGTGGCCTCATCGTCACCTGGGCGGTCATCGCCACCTTCATCGGCGAGACGGTCACCCTGATGTGGATCCCGGCCAAGGAGGCCGCGGTCCCCAACCTGATCCCCAAGGGCCGCCTCGAGGTCTCCAACCAGCTCACGCTGATCACCACGTACGGCATCACCCCGATCCTGGCCGCCCTCGCGCTGGCCGCCCTCGACGGTGTCGTCCGCGGCCCGATCGGCGGCCTGCCGGACTGGGCCGAGCCGGTGCAGATCGCGCTCTGGATCAACGCCTTCTCCCGGGCCGCCACGGCCGCCGTCGTCTTCTTCGGCATCAAGGAGATCAGCGAGGGCCACCGCGAACGCAAGGAGAAGAACGCCGAGACCTCGATGTTCCGCCAGTTCGTCGAGGGCTGGAAGTACATCGGCGGCACCCCGTTCGTCCGCGGCCTGGTGCTCGGCATCTTCGGCGCGTTCGCCGGCGCGGGCATCGTGATCGGCACCGCCCGCTTCTTCACCGCCTCGCTGGGCGCCGGTGACGCCGCGTTCTACCTGCTCTTCGCCACCCTGTTCATCGGCCTGGCGGCCGGCATCGGCCTCGGCCCGATGGTCGTCAAGGAGCTGTCCCGGCGCCGCTGGTTCGGCATGAGCATCGTGCTCGCCAGCGGCGCGGTCGGCTTCCTGTCCGTGGCGTTCCACCTGTCCATGGCGCTCTTCGGCGCGCTGTTCGTGGGCGCGGGCGCCGGCATGGCGTTCCTGGCCGGCGTCACGCTGCTCGGCGGCCAGGTCAACGACGAGGTACGCGGCCGCGTCTTCGCCGTCGTGCAGATCGGCGCCCGGCTCGTCCTGCTGCTGGCGATCTCGCTGGCCGGGGTGCTGGTCGGCCTGGGCAGCTCCCGCACCATCTCGGCGGGCGACTTCTCCGTCGACATCTCCTCCACCCGCATCCTGCTGCTGGTCGCCGGCGTCATCGGGGTCTGGACCGGGATCAGCGCGTTCCGCCAGATGGACGACAAGCGCGGCGTACCGGTGCTGGCCGACCTGTGGAGCTCGATCCGCGGCCGCCCGCTGTCACCGGGCGAGGACTTCACCCGGCACGGCATCTTCGTGGTCTTCGAAGGCGGCGAGGGCGCGGGCAAGTCGACGCAGGTCACCCGCCTGTCGGAGGCCCTGATCGAGGCCGGGCACGACGTGGTGGTGACCCGCGAACCGGGCGCGACGGACATGGGCGCGCGGATCCGCAGCCTGGTGCTGTCCAACGGCGAGGGCGCCGACGCGCCGTCGCCGCGCGCCGAGGCGCTGCTCTACGCCGCCGACCGGGCCCACCACGTGGCCACCGTCGTGCGCCCGGCGCTGGGCCGGGGCGCGGTGGTGATCAGCGACCGGTACGTGGACTCGTCGCTGGCGTACCAGGGGGCCGGTCGCACGTTGCCGGTCCAGGAGATCTCCTGGCTGTCGTCCTGGGCGACCGGCGGTCTCAAGCCGGACCTGGTGGTGCTGCTCGACGTCGATCCGACCGTGGGGCTGGGCCGGGTCGACAAGCGTGGCCTGGGCACCGACCGGCTGGAGAGCGAGTCCCGGTCCTTCCACGAACGCGTCCGCTACGCCTTCCTCGACCTGGCCTCGGCTGACCCGAAGCGCTACCTGGTGCTGGACGCGGCCCGCCCGGCGGACGAGATCGCCAACGCGGTCGCGACCCGGCTCAACGCGATGCTCACCGAAGGCGACGACAGCCACCCGGACCCGGCGTCGACCGCGGTGCCGCCGGGCCCGGACCTGAACGCGCCGGACCTGGCGGACACGATGGTGGTCCCGCCGCACGCGGGCCCGGACGAGACGCTGGTGATGCGCACGGGATCGGGCGCGGTGGCGACGAGCGGCTCGGACGAGACGATCGTGGTCCGGCCGGCCTCGGCCGCCGGCCCGGACGACACCATGGTGATCCGCCCGGGCGCGGGCCCGGACGACACGATGGCCCTGCCTTCCGACGCGACCATGGCCTTGCCGCGGTCCACGCCGGACGACCCGAACGCGACCGTGATGGTGTCCCGGCCCGCGTCGGACGACCCGAACGCGACGGTGATGGTCTCTCGGCCGGCGTCGGACGACCCGAACGCCACCATGGTGGTGCGCCAGCCTGATGCCGATGACCCGAACGCCACGACCGCTTTCCCGGCCGGGGGTTCGGACGAGACGGTGGTCGTGCGGCCGGCCTCATCCGGCAGCGAGTCGGACGAGACGACGGTGGTCCGGGACGCCGGGGCGGTCTCCGCCACCAAGGACGCCGACGCCGACGCCGACGCCGACGCCGACGCCGACGCCGACGACGAGGAAGAAGAGACGTCGATCGAGGTGCTCGAGGACCTCACCGGCAACCGGGCCCGAGCCGCCGATGACGACTCGCCGCCGCAGGTGGGCAGCAAGCCGTGAGCGAGCGAGAATCGACCCCATGAGTGTGTTCGCCGACCTGGTCGGGCAGGACGAGGCCGTCGAGACGCTGCGCCGGGCCGCCGCGGCCGCCGCCCGGATCGTGGCCGGTGCCGCCGACGGCGGGAACGGCGCCATGACCCACGCGTGGATCTTCACCGGTCCGCCCGGATCGGGACGCTCGGTCGCCGCCCGGGCCCTCGCCGCCGCCCTGCAGTGCGAGCGTGACGGCGTCGGCTGCGGTGAGTGCCACGGCTGCCACACCGTGCTCGGTGCCACCCACGCCGACGTGCGTTTTGTGGTGCCCGAGGGCCTGTCGATCGGCGTCAACGAGATGCGCGCGCTGGTGCTGCGGGCCGGCAGTGCTCCCTCCGGCGGCAAGTGGCAGGCCGTGGTCATCGAGGACGCCGACCGGCTCACCGAGGCGGCCGGGAACGCGCTGCTCAAGGCCATCGAGGAGCCTCCCCCGCGTACCGTTTTCCTGCTCTGCACCCCGTCGACGCACCCGGACGACATCTCGGTGACCATCCGCTCGCGGTGCCGGGTCGTACCGTTGCGGCAGCCGCCCGCCGAGGCCGTGGCCGAGGTCCTGGTCCGCCGGGACGGGATCGCGCCCGACCTCGCGGCCTGGGCCGCGGCCGCCGCGCAGGGCCACGTCGGCCGGGCCAAGCGGCTCGCCAACGATCCGGAGGCCCGCGGCCGCCGGGAGGCCGTGCTCGCGGTGCCGCGCCGGTTGTCCAGCGTCGGTGCCTGCTTCGACGCGGCCTCCGCGCTGATCGAGGCCGCGGAGGCGGAGGCGGCGACCGCATTCTCCGACAACGACAGTACGGAACGCGCGGCGCTGGAGCAGGCGCTCGGTGCCGGCGGTACGGGCCGGGGCGCGGCCGGAGCGATGCGGGGCGCCGCCGGTCAGCTCAAGGAACTGGAGAAGAAGCAGAAGTCCCGGTCGACCCGCTCGCAGCGCGACGCGTTGGACCGGGCCCTGGTGGATCTCGCCGCGTTCTACCGGGACGTGCTGGTCACGGGCCTGAAAGCGCCGGTCGCCGTGGTGCATCGGGACACCGCCGAGCAGGCGGCCGCGGCAGCGGGCAAGTGGACGCCGGAGAGCACGCTGCGCCGGCTCGAGGCCGTGCTGGCCTGTCGCGAAGCCATCGAGCAGAACGTGAAGCCGAAGATCGCTGTGGAAGCGATGATGCTCAATCTCTGGCGCGGGTAATCCACAAGGGACGCGCGGGGGGATGCGCGACGGTCGGCCGACCGGGTACGGTCGCGGTGCCGTAAAGCAACCAAGGCGGTACGCCCGGTAAGGAGCCTGTGGATGCCCCGCGAGATCGACGAGGCATGGATCGACGAGGCGATCGAACGTTACCGCCGCCTCGACGTGCTGCGGGCCGAGTTCGAGAAGGCGGTCGCCGGCCACGTGGTGTCGGTGCACTCGCCCGACAACTCGATCGAGGTGCTGGTCACCGCGGCGGGCGACATCACCGACGTACACATCCGTGGCAGCCTGCAGCACCGCACGGCGGCCGACCTGGCCCGGGAGGTGCAGGCAGTGGTGACCACCGCGACCGAAGCGGCCCGCTGGGCCCGGGAGAAGCTGCACGACGAGGTGTTCGGGGCGTTCCGATCGCTGGGAGACCGCTGACATGGACAAGCTGGCCGATCGCCTGGAGTCCGCGGCCGACGCGCTGACCACAGTGGACCGCTCACTGTCGGCCCACGCCTCGTCGCCGGGTGCGTTCGGCGCCGACGACGAGGGAGTGCCGGGCCGGCTGGGCCGCCAGCTGCACGACCGGTGGCTCGAGGTGCTCGGCGCCCGCTCCGGGT
>NZ_JBEZGQ010000564.1:0-5547 GCF_040650095.1 Actinoplanes sp. NPDC048791
CCGGCCTCGACCGGCTCACCGCCCGCGGCGACGACGGCCACGCCGTCCAGGGCGCCGGCGGCGACGTCGAGCACGTCAGCCAGGGCCAGTCGAGCCGCTGGGGGATAGACCTCCGCCTCCAGGTCCGGCGGCAGGTAGAACGTCCGGTCGAAGACCTCCCGGCACAGGGCGCGGATGACCACGGTGCAGTACTCGATCGCGGTGAGGGCCGTGCGCAGGCGCGGTTGCGCCACGCGGACCTGGCCGCCGCGTGGGTTGAGCACAGCGCTCTGCTCGGCCCGGACCAGTGCGTTGTCGGCCTCCAGCACGGCTGCGCCCAGGCCCCGGGCCGCGGTGAGCCAGTTCTGCGCGGCGTGGCGCGACCAACCGTCGCGCAGTTGCGCGGCCAGCGATCGCAGGAAATCTCCCAGGCGGGTGGTCAGGCCGGCGACCGCCGAGCCGGCGGATTCCACGTGCACCGGAGGCGCGACGGCGAAGTTCACCGCGATGCCGATCGCCGCGCCGATGAGCGTCTCGTACACCCGGCCGGGCGCGGCCTGCGCCGCGGCACCGCCGACCGCGAGGACCAGCATCGCGCTGATCGGTACCTCCAGGGTGTGCGGTCCGAGCCGGAGAAGCTGCCCGAGTACGAGAGTCACGGCCACCACGGCCCCGAGGCTCCACCAGCTCAGCCCCACGACGGTGGCGAGCCCGACCGCGACCAGGACACCGGCGAGCACACTCAGAACGCGCTGCAGTCCTTCGGCGACCGTCTGGTACACGGTCACCTGTACCACCAGGATGGCGGTCAGCGGCGCGAGAATCGGTGACGCAGTGGTGTTCAGCAGATCGGCCGCGACGTAGGCCAGCACAGCGGCCAGCGTGACCTTGGCGGTGCGGATCCCGGGGATGCGGCCCCAGCGGGCGAGCACAGCCGACCACGGGTGGCGCAGGTAGGTGGTCAGCCGCATGCGGTGCTCGCGCGGGATCACTCGGCGACCGCCGGCCGGAGGTGGCGGCGGGCCTTGACGCGGTACATGTCGGCGTCGGCCGTCCGTAGCAGCGCATCCAGCTCGCTCGCGGTCGCCGACGCCACACCGATGCTCACGCCGACACGGACCTGCTCGCCGGCCAGGACGATCGGCGTGGACAGGGTGCTCCGTAGCCGGTCGGCGAATTCGTGCGCGCGGTGGCCCTCGACCCCGGGCAGCACGATCCCGAATTCGTCGCCCCCGAGCCGGATGACCAGGTCGCCGTTCCGGGCGTGGTGCAGGAGCTGACCGGCGACGAACCGCAGCAGCTCGTCGCCGGCGGCGTGCCCGAGCGTGTCGTTGACGGTTTTGAAGCGGTCGAGATCCAGAACCAGGACGGATACCAGCTCCTTCGACACCCGGGCGACCCGGGTGTGCTCGTGCAGCATTCTGCGGTTGCCCAGACCGGTCAGCGGGTCGTGCAGCACCTGGTGCTGGAGGTGCCGGCGGATCTCGATCAGCTGCCGGAGCTGGCGGTGGTGCGCCCGCGACAGTATGCCGGTCAGCACCGCCACCACGAGGTTCAGCGCGGGCCCGGTGGTGACCATGTCCCGGTCGATCTGGTGTCCGAGGAGCGGCACACTCGCCAGATGGATCGTCACGGCGGCGGTCGTGGTCGCCACCCAGGCCAGGGATGCGCCGAGGAGCTGAAACCGGTACGCCGCGAGCAGGACCGGTACGACGAGCAGCGGCCACAGCTCGACATCCGGGTCGCGCATCGCCAGGACCGAGTACGACACCACGATCCCGATGATCGCGACTCCACGGCTGATCAAGCCGGCCCACTCGACGCCTCGGCGTCCGCGCAGCAGTGCCTTGTCGACGACGAGCGCGCCGGCTCGGGGTCGTCGTGGAGCCGAGGTGGAGCCGAAGACGTGTTGGGGCAAGTCGATCATGGGAAGCCTTACAACCTTGTCACACCGAGGTCGGTTTCGTCGGGGTCAGCGAGGTGTGTCGGTGTCGTCCCCGGTGCGGTAGCGAGGATCGGTGTCACGGTCGCCGGTATCTGCGTCCCACACCGCGTCCCCGGGCTCGGTCGCGGCGCCGGCACGGTTGATCTTGTCGGGTTCGGGCACCCGCACGCCGCGGGCTCCGGAGCGCGGGTCGGGCTGGTGCTGCTCCGCGGCCTTCGCGCCGCGGGGTCCGTCCGGGGTGGGGACATCGGAGGCGTCGCGCCCGCGCTCAGGACGCAACTCCTCCCGGAGTTCCTGGGGAGCAGGCGCATCTCCGGCGCGTACGTCCCGGCCGAGGTCGGAGACCTCGGCGCCGTACTTGAGGTCGAAGGCCGGGCGTTCGGAGCGGATGCGCGGTACCCGGTCGAAATTGCGCAGCGGTGGCGGGCAGGAGGTCGCCCACTCCAGGGAGTTGCCGTAGCCCCAGGGGTCGTCGACGGTGACGACGCGGCCGGTGCGGTAGGACTTCCACACGTTCCAGAGGAAGAAGAGGGTCGACACACCCAGGACGAACGACCCGATGGTGGAGATCATGTTGAGGATCGTGAACTCGTCGGTGGGCAGGTAGTCGGCGTAGCGGCGGGGCATGCCCTCCGCGCCGAGCCAGTGTTGCACCAGGAAGGTGGCGTGGAAGCCGAGGAACATGGTCCAGAAATGCATCTTGCCCAGCCGTTCGTCGAGCATGCGCCCGGTCATCTTGGGGAACCAGAAGTACACCCCGGCGAACACGGCGAACACGATGGTGCCGAACAGCACGTAGTGGAAGTGCGCCACCACGAAGTAGGTGTCGTGCACGTGGAAGTCGATCGGCGGGCTGGCCAGCAGGATGCCGGTGAGCCCGCCGAGCAGGAAGGTCACGAGGAAGCCGACGGAGAACAGCATCGGCGTCTCCAGGGTTATCTGTCCCTTCCACATGGTGCCGATCCAGTTGAAGAACTTGACGCCGGTCGGCACCGCGATCAGGAACGTCGTGGCGGAGAAGAACGGCAGCAGGACAACCCCGGTGGCGAACATGTGGTGTGCCCAGACCACCATGGAGTAGGCGAAGATGAAGATGGTGGCGAAGACCATGCCCCGGTAGCCGAACAACGGCTTGCGGCTGAACACCGGAATGACCTCGGTGACGATCCCGAAGAACGGCAGCGCCACGATGTACACCTCGGGATGGCCGAAGAACCAGAACAGGTGCTGGTAGAGCACCGGCCCGCCGTGGGAGGCGTCGAAGACGTGCGCGTCCAGCTTACGATCGGCGAGCAGAGCCAGCAGGAGCGCGGCCAGCAGCGGGAAGACGATGATGGCCATCAGCGACGTGATGAGGATGTTCCACGTGAAGATCGGCATCCGGAACATCGTCATCCCCGGGGCCCGCAGGGTGATGATCGTCGTGATCATGTTGACCGAGCCCAGGATCGTGCCGAGCCCCGACAGCACCAGCCCGACGATCCACATGTCACCACCGACCCCGGGGGTGTGTTCCCACCGGCTGAGCGGCGCGTAAGCCGTCCAGCCGAAGTCCGGGGCGCCGGCCGGGGTGAGGAAGCTGCTGAGGACGATCAATCCTCCGAACAGGTACAGCCAGTACGCCAGCGCGTTGAGCCGCGGAAAGGCCACATCCGGGGCGCCGATCTGCAACGGCACCATGTAGTTGGCGAACGCGAACAGGATCGGCGTGGCGAACAACAGCAGCATGATCGTGCCGTGCATGGTGAACAGCTGGTTGTACTGCTCCGGCGACAGGAACTGCAGGCCGGGCCGGCCCAGCTCACCGCGGATCAGCAGGGCCATGAACCCGCCGACGAGGAAGAAGCCGAACGAGGTGGTGAAGTACATCAGGCCGATCTGTTTGGCATCGGTGGTTCGCAGGATCCGGGTCAGCGCGCTGCCGCGAACCTGGCGGCGTACCGGACCCGGGTAGGCGGTGATCGGGCCGGGCGACATCATGATCGGGTTTCGGGATCTGTCCGGTGCAGGCGCGACGTGCTTGACCATGTGTGTCACCGCCGGGGTCTCAGATTGGGACGGGGGTACGGGCCAGGGCGGCGGCCTACCCAACGCGCCCGGGCGTAAACCGTGACCGGTGCGGCGGGACCCGGCCGGTGCGCTGTATTGGTAGTCCTGCCAATCGACGTACGGCGACAGAATTGATCGTATTGACGTGTGCAGAAGGAACAATCACTCCGCGTGCGGGAACCCTCCCCGCCGGCTGGTCCACGAGACCAGCCGCCGTACCACGTGCCGAGGCCGCGGCTGCTCGCCCTTCTGGACGACGCGCGACTGCCCGCCACCGTGGTGTCGGCACCGGCTGGGTGGGGCAAGTCCACGCTGCTGGCGTCCTGGGCCGCCGGCCGGCCGAACCACACAGCGTGGGTCGCCGGTGGTGACCGCGAAGGTTTCTGGGACCGGGTCCTGTCGGCGGTGGCCGCGCCCGCAGAGGATGCGCCGGTCGCCGGCACAGTGACCGCGACGACCGGTCCACGGCGCCTGATCGAAGCACTGCAGCGCTCATCCGTGGCTGCGACGATCGTGGTCGACGACTGCAATGACGTCGCCCGTCCTGACGAATTGGCCAGACTCGCTGAAGCCACGCGGAGCAGCGCCACGGATACCCGGCTGATCCTCGCCTGCCGGGGGGACCCGGGCTTCCCGCTGCACCGATGGCGCGTGGACGGCCGGCTCGCCGAGATCTCCAGCGCGGACCTGGCCTGCACCGTCGATGAGACGGCCGACCTCTTCGCCGCGCACGGGCTGATCCTGCCGTGGCCGGCCGTCGCTGAACTGCACGCGCGGGCGGAGGGCTGGCCGGCGGGTCTGCGACTGGTCGCGATCGCGCTGCAGCACACCGCTGATCCGGCACAGATCCTCGCCGGATCGGCCGCGATCGAATCAGTCGCGGACTATCTCACGGCCGAGGTGCTGGGCCACCTGGATCCCGCTGAGCGCCGAGCACTAGCGGAGATCTCCGTGGCGGATCGGCTGACCGCGGACTTCGTCAACGCCATGACCGGCCGGGTCGACGGCGCCGCGCTGCTCGCCGATCTGCACCGCGGCGGCGCGTTCATCACCCGGTGCGCCGGAACCGACGACACCTATCGTCTCCACCCGATGCTCAGCCGGACGCTGTATCGCGAACTCGGCCGGCACGACCGCAACCGCAAGACGCAGGCTCATCGCCGCGCCGCGGACTGGCATGCGGCTCAAGGGCCACCCGCCGACGTACTCAGGCATCTGCTCGCGGCCGGCGACTGGAAGTCGGCGATCCACGTCGCGGAGCACCATTGGGCCGAGATCGTGGTCGGCGGCCGATGCCTCGGCCAGCCCGGCACAGCGATCCCGACGCCGGACTGCGCTCCCAACCGGCCCCTGTGGTTCGCGATGGCCGCGGAACGCCTGGACGCCGGCGACATCGTAGAGATGCGCCACCTTCTCCGGCTGGCCCGCGCCGACGAGCGGACCGACCTCGACGGCGAAGGCAGGCAAACGCTGCCGTTCGTGGCCCTGGAGCTGACGGCCGCGCGGCTCGAAGCCGATCTGGACGGCGGCTGCGCGCTCGCCTCGCAGCTGCTGGCCGTCCCGGCACCTGGTGA
>NZ_JBEZGQ010000565.1:0-5547 GCF_040650095.1 Actinoplanes sp. NPDC048791
AAACGCGCCGGGTCGGCCAGGTCGCCGCCCTCGGCCAGCAGCGCCGTGCCGTACAGCAGCTCGGCGGTCTCCGGCAGGTTCGGGTCGTCGGCGCGCTGCTCGTGGGCCGTGCGCAGGCCACTGACCAACGGGTGGTCCGGGTTGAGCTCGAGGATCCGCTTGACCGGCGGCACCTGCTGGCCCATCGCCCGGTACATCTTCTCCAGCGTCGGAGTGATGTCGTCGGCGTCGCTGACCAGGCAGGCCGGGGAGGTGGTCAGCCGGGTCGAGAGCCGGACCTCCTTGACCTCGTCGGTCAGCGTCTCACCGAGCCAGGTCAGCAGCGGGGCGAACTCGCCCGACTTCTCCTCCGAGGCCGGCTCCGAGGCCAGGTCCACCGAGCCGCGGGCGATGGACTGGAGCTTCTTGCCGTCGTACTCGGGGACGGCGTCGACCCAGATCTCGTCCACCGGGTCGGTCAGCAGCAGGACCTCGTACCCCTTGGCCGTGAACGCCTCCATGTGCGGGGAGTTCTCCACCTGCGCGCGGGTCTCGCCGGTCATGAAGTAGATCTCGTCCTGGCCCTCGGGCATCCGCTCGACGTAGGCCGCCAGGGTGGTCGGCTCGCTGCCGGCGGTGGAGGCGAACGACGCGACGTCGAGGATGGCCTTCTGGTCGTCGGCGTCGCCGAGCAGGCCCTCCTTGATCGCGCGGCCGAACTCGCGCCACAGGGTCGCGTACTTCTCCGGCTCCTTGGTCTGCAGGTCCTTGATGGTGCTGAGGACCTTCTTGGCCAGCCGGCGGCGGATCAGCTGGATGTGCCGGTCCTGCTGCAGGATCTCGCGGGAGATGTTGAGCGACAGGTCGGCCGCGTCCACCACACCCTTGACGAAGCGCAGGTAGTCGGGCATCAGCTCACGGCTGTCGTCCATGATGAAGACGCGCTTGACGTAGAGCTGGATGCCGCGGCGGCCGTCGCGCTGGAACAGGTCGTGCGGGGCCCGCGACGGGATGAACAGCAGGGCCTCGTACTCGAAGGTGCCCTCGGCCTTCATCTGGATGGTCTCGAGCGGGTTGGTCCAGTCGTGGCTGATGTGCCGGTAGAACTCGGTGTACTCCTCGTCCTTGACCTCCGAGCGCGGCCGCGCCCACAGCGCCTTCATCGAGTTGAGGGTCTGGTCCCCCATCCGGATCGGGAACGCGATGAAGTCGGAGTACTTCTTGACGATCTCCTTGATCTTCCACTCATCGGTGTAGTCGTAGAGCGCGTCCTCCTCGTCCTTGGGACGCAGGTGGACGGTCACCGCGGTGCCCTGCGGGGCGTCGGCCACGGACTCGATCGTGTAGGTGCCCTCGCCGGCCGACTCCCAGCGCGTACCCTCGCTCTCGCCCGCCTTGCGGGTCACCAGGGTGACCTTGTCGGCGACCATGAACGTGGAATAGAAACCGACGCCGAACTGGCCGATCAGCTCGGCCGACTCCTTGCTCTCCTTGAGCCGGCTGAGCATCTCGGCGGTGCCGGACTTGGCGATGGTGCCGATCAGCGCGACGACCTCGTCCCGCGACATGCCGATCCCGTTGTCCCGCACGGTCAGCGTGCGCGCCTCGGCGTCCACCTCCAGCGCGATGTGCAGGTCGGCGGTGTCGGCTTCCAGCTCGCTGGTCAGCACCGCGAGCCGCAGCTTGTCCAGCGCGTCGGAGGCGTTGGAGATCAGCTCCCGCAGGAAGATGTCCTTGTTCGAGTAGATCGAATGGACCATGAGCTGCAGCAGCTGCCGCGCCTCGGCCTGGAATTCCAGCGTCTCCGAACTCATAACACCCTCCGTGCCGGTTTGTCGTTCCGCAGCGATCGTATGACCTGACAGTGACCGGCCTTCCCCCGGATCGCCCCGCCGTGCTGAACTGACGGCCTTCCGTCCGGACTGGGAGTCACCATGACCGCTGCGCCCCACGCCACCGCCCCCGCCGGGTTGTCCCCCGCGCTGACCGGTCGCCTGGTCCTGTGGTCGGTCGTCGCGGTCAACGTGCTCATCGTCGAGACGGTGTTCCTGACCGCCGACCCGGCCAAGAACGCCATCCTGGGCTTCGGCAAGTGGCTGGGGCTGCACCTGGCACTGGTGATGATCCTGCAACTCCTGCTGGTGGCCCGGATCGGCTGGCTGGACCGGCGGATCGGCATGGACCGGCTCACCTCGTGGCACCGGTGGACCGGCTTCACCCTGTTCTGGCTGGTCCTGCTGCACCCGACCTTCGTCCTGCTGGGCTACGCCAGCGAATACAGCAGCACGCCCCTGAAAGAGTTCAAGGCCCTGAGCGGCCAGCTGCCGGTCCTGCTGGGCATGCTGGCCGCCGGCATCGTGCTGGTCGCGGCGGGCCTTTCGGTACGCGTGGCCCGCCGCCGCCTGTCGTACGAGGCCTGGCACACGGTGCACCTGCTGCTGTACGTGGCCATCGTCTTCGCCCTGATCCACCAGCTGACCGAGGTCTCGACGTTCACCTCGTCACCGCTCGCCGAGGCGTACTGGTGGGCGCTGTGGGTCTTCGCCCTGGGCTCCCTGATCGTGGGCCGGATCGTGCTGCCCCTGGTCCGCAACGCACGCCACCAGTTCCGGGTCGCGGCCGTGGTCCCCGAGTCCGACAACGTCGTCTCCGTCTACGTGACCGGCAAGCACCTCGACAAGCTGCCGGCCCGCGCCGGCCAGTTCATGATCTGGCGGTTCCTCGGCCACGGCCGCTGGTGGGAGGCCAACCCGTTCTCCCTGTCGGCCGCCCCGGACGGCCGCACGCTACGCCTGACGGCCAAGGCGGTGGGTTCGGCGAGCGCCCGCCTGCGGACGGTCCCGGTCGGCACCCGGGTCTTCGCCGAGGGCCCGTACGGCGCCTTCACCGCCCTCAGCCGCACGAAACCGGCCACCCTGCTGATCGCCGGCGGTGTCGGCATCACGCCGATCCGGGCTCTGCTGGAGGAGGCGACCGGCCCGACGACGGTGCTGTACCGCGCGGCCACGACCGAGCAGGCGGTCCTGCTCGGCGAACTGCAGAACCTGGCCAAGTCGCGAGGCGCCCGGCTGCACGTCCTGACCGGCCGCACCGGTGCGGGCACCCCGCCGAACACCCCGTTCGCCCCGGAGAACCTGCTGGCGCTGGTCCCGGACATCACCGACCGGGATGTCTACGTCTGCGGCCCGGCGGCGATGACCGACGCGGTGCTGCGCAGCCTGCGGGCCCTGAAGGTGCCGGCGGCCCAGGTGCACTCGGAACGCTTCAGCCTGGCGAGCTGACTACTCGCAGGCGACCCCGTCGCCGTCGCGGTCCAGCTTGCGGCTGTAGCCCGGGTCGCCGCGGTGGATCGGGTCCGCGCCGGCCGCCCGCACCGCCGTGCAGTTGGCGTAGTAGACCTCGGCCGGGGCGGGCTTGGTCGTCTTCTTCGGCCTGGGCTTGGGTTTCGGTTTCGGCTTCGGCTTCGGCTTGGGTTTCGGCTTCGGCTCGGCCGGCACGGTCAGCGTGGGCGCCGCGGTGGGCGTCGCGGTGGAGGTCGCCGGTGCTGCCTCCGGTGTGCTGGTGGCGGGCAGCGGTGAACCGGTGGCCGGCTGTCCGGCCTGGCCCAGGATCCGGGCCTGCTCGGCGGCCGTGTCCGTGGTGCGGGTCGAGGTGGGTGAGCCGGCGTCCTCGGCGGCGGCGCCGATTCCGAGGACACCCGCGCACAGGCTGACGACCAGCAGCACGCCGAGGCCGGTGATCACCTGCTTGTCACCCTTGGTGAGACTGCTCATGGTTCCTCCAGCGGGAACGATCCGGCGGGACGACGCCGGTGTCCATGCAGGATCCACCGTGGACCGAGGGCGCGTAAGAACCGTTCGGCCGACGTTTCTGTCCGATCCGCAACGGAGGTGAGGCTCAGGCGGGCGGTGGCGGGAGGATCTCGACCAGGCGGAAGCGCTTGGCGACCATCAGGGTGTCGTCGTCCACGGTGAAGGCCGGGTCGTCCAGGTCCGCGCGGGCCTCGGCGCTGTGCCAGAAATTCTCGTGGTCCGCGCGCCAGGCGGCCACCGACTCGAAGCCCTCACCCTCGTCGACGGCGTGCTGCAGGTCGACGTCGCGGAGCCGTACGACCCGGACCTCGGTCGTCTCGATGACCGCGACCGGCCGGTCCTGCGAGTCCATCACCACCGACCGCTCGCCGACCCGCGGCAGCGGCTCGTTGTGGTGCTCGTAGTCGGCGACCAGGCTGGAGGTGGAGGTCTTGGCGCCGGTCAGGATCGCGCCGACGAGCTGGTCGCGCAGCGGGCCGGGGAAAGCGAAGTAGGCCGGTTCGGCGTCGAGATCCATGCCGGCAGCCTACGGATCCCTCGACGGCCGCGCCTGCCGGTTACGCTGCGGGGCATGCCGACGGACGAGCCACCCACGGAGTTCCAGCCGCTGCCGGGCCGGACCGTCGACCGTTCCGCCGCCTACGAGGTCCTGCTGGGGGAGCTGCTGCGGCTCACCGGCGCCGAGCCGCCACTGTGGTCGGAAGAGCCGGCCGAACGCCGGCTGTGGCGGCACCGCGCCCGCCGGGTCGTCGGCGCAGCCGTCAAGGCCCGCGCCAAGGCGGGCGCCGCGCCGGACGAGTGGTTCGAGCCGCTGATGCGGGCCGCGGTGCACGAGCCGGACCCGAGCCATGTGAGTCAGTTGATCCGGCCCGCGATCGACGCGTACGGGCGGCGCCGGGTCCGGGTGGCCCTGACCGAATACCTGGAGGACGGCACCGTCGCCGACGCGGCCGGCGCCATCCGCGCCATGTACTGGACGTCCATCGGCCTGCGTTACCAGCCCGGCACCAGGATCCTGACCCCGGAGAGCGCAGCCGAACGCGACAGCTACCGGGAGCTGGGCCGGCGTACGGCGAAAGCCGCCCTGCGCCGCTTCGTCGACGAGGACGACCTCGATCTGCGCCGGTGCATCCTGCCGAACCTTTCGCTGCGACGCGCGTCGCACCCGGCAGAGCTACAGGAGCTCGTGACCCGCGCGCTGGAGATCGCCCGGACCTCCGACGACGAGTATCTCCGGCACCGGGTCGAGATCCAGGCCGACCCGGAGCCGTGATTCAGCAGCCGGGTCCGGCGGCCCGGCCCTGCACGATCCGGTACGCCGAGATGTCGCCCTTCACCCACGGCTGGATCTGCCTGACCGTGGTGGGCGCGGTGCCGTGCTGCGCCACGTAGCCGAGGATGGCCTCGTCCACGGTCCGGCACGAGGCCTGACCCGCCACGGTCTCGGCGGTGCCGCGGAGCCGATCGGTATTCAACGCAGCGTAAGACACGCCTGCGATACTCAGGGTGATAGCCGCAGCCATGGCGACTTCGCTCAAATGCACGGTGATCTCCTGCTCGGTACGTCAGCGGCGGCCGACCGGGCCACTCTAGGCGATGTTACAGCTGGTAGTCACCTGGCCCTTCCAGCCATCGTTACCGGCCGGATGGTCAACGCAGCGTAAGAGCCCTAAGCAACCGCGGCGCGGAGCAGACCGTGGACGGCCGCGGTCAGGTCCGCCCGGTTCTGCGGCGTGCCGGGTGGGGGCGCGGCGAG
>NZ_JBEZGQ010000566.1:0-5542 GCF_040650095.1 Actinoplanes sp. NPDC048791
GGCGCCGACGACGGCCACGCCGAGCGCGGCGCCGACCTGACGGCTGGTCGAGGCGATCGCCGCGGCCACGCCCGCCTGGGCGCGGGGCATGCCGGAGACGGCCGTGTTGGTGATCGGCGCGTTCACCATGCCGAAGCCGAAACCGAACATCGCGTACGCGGTGAACAGCAGCCAGACCGGGGTGTCCGCGGTGAGCCGGGTGAGCGGCAGCATCGCCAGCGCGATCGCCGAGCCGGCCAGGATCAGCGGCAGCCGGGGCCCGCGGGCGCCGACCATCCGGCCCGACAGCGGCGCGATCACCGCGGTCAGCGCCGCCATCGGCAACGTGTACAGGCCCGCTTGCAGCGCCGACAGGCTGCGCACCTCCTGCAGATACAGCGAGTTGAGGAACAGGAAGCCGCCGAGCGCGCCGAAGGCGCAGACCGCGATGACGGTCGCGCCGGAGAACGGCACGCTGCGGAAGAAGCGCAGATCCAGCAGCGGCTCGGTGCGGCGTGACTCGTACGCCAGCAGCGAGACCAGCGCCACGGCCCCCAGCACGAAGCACCCGACGATCAGCGGCGAACCCCAGCCGGCGTTCGGGCCCTCGATGATGCCGAACGTGACCGAGGCCAGGACCAGCAGCACGAGCACCTGACCGACCGGGTCGATGCGGCGCGGGTGCTCGGCCCGCGACTCGGGGACGTACAGCGCGGCCAGCACGATCGCGGCCACCCCGACCGGCACGTTGATCCAGAAGATCGACCGCCAGCCCAGCCCGGCGACCAGCAGACCGCCCAGCACCGGCCCCAGCGCCATGCTCAGCCCGACCACCCCGCCCCAGACGCCGATGGCCCGGGCGCGCTCGCGGGGCTCGGTGAACGTGTTCGTGATGATCGACATGGCGACCGGGTTGAGCATCGAGCCGCCCACCGCCTGCACCATCCGGAACACGATCAGCCAGCCCAGCCCCGGCGCCACACTGCACAGCAGCGACCCGACGGTGAACAGCGCCAGCCCGGTCTGGAAGGTGCGCCGCCGGCCGACCCGGTCGGCGGTCGAGCCGGACAGGATCAGCAGGCTCGCCAGCACCAACGTGTACGCGTCCAGCACCCACTGCAGCGAGGAGACGGACGCGTCCAGGTCGGCCCGCAACGAGGGCAGCGCCATGTTCACGATCGTGACGTCCAGCCCGACGATGAACAGGCTCAGGCAGCAGATCGCGAGCACCAGCTGGCGGCGGCGGGGACTGAGCTCGGGCATCGGGTCCTTTCTACTCCTTCGCGCGGCGCTGTCCGCGGAACCCGGCGGGGCGGCGTGACACACTTCATCCGGCTGTGCGGCGTACGGGTCGGAGGGTCCATGCGGAACGGCGAGACGGGGCTCGATCAGCAACGCATCGTGCGGGCCGCCGTGCGTTTCATCGACGAGCGCGGCCTGCGGGAGCTGACCATGCGGCGGCTCGGGGCGTACCTCGGGGTCGAGGGCATGGCGCTGTACCGCCACCTGCCCGGCCGGGAAGCCTTGCTGGACGCGGTGGTCGAGTCGGTCGTGGACGAGCTGTACGGCGACCCCGGCCTGGGCCTGGACGCGCCGGGCGGCTGGGTCGACTACCTCCAGCGACTGGCCCACGGGCTGCGGCGGATCGCGCTGGCCCACCCCGAGGTGTTCCCGCTGGTGGCCACCCGGCCGGCGGCGGCGCCCTGGGTCCGGCCCCCGCTGCGCAGCCTGCGCGGGATCGAGTCGCTGCTGCAGGTCATGACGTCGGCCGGCTTCTCCGACGAGGACGCCGCCGCGGTGTACCGGGCGTTCAGCAGCTTCCTGCTCGGCCATCTGCTGCTGGAGGTCTCCGCCCTGGGCGTCGAGACCGGCCCGGTGGAGGAGCCGGAGGTGGCCCCGGTGCACGACCTGAGCGCGTACCCGGTGCTGCGGCGCCTGGAGCCGCACCTGTCGCAGGACCACTCGGCCGCGGACTTCGAGGAGGCGCTCGAGACGCTGCTCGACCGGATCGCGCTCATGCTGCCCGCCCGGCCGCGGGGCCGGGGACAGGCGTTACCCCGGAATGGCGATCAATAACGTCCTGAGCACTGCCGGAAAGAATTAAAGATCGCCTGTTTATGCGGTAAACAGCCGGGCACTTTTGCCAGCGTAAGGATGTCGGACCGCGGCGCTGAGCAGCGGCTTCGATGATCGACCCCCCGCAGGCACCTCCCCCGGAGCCGGTCATGAACAGTCCCCGAAATGCGCGCCAGGAAGGTGCGACGCGGTATTCCCGCGACGACTCCACCGCATTCGACCAGGCGGGCCCCGGGCGCTGACCGTCCGCATCACCGGAAAACCGCACCACCGCATACCGGGGCCGGCCGGTCACTCGGTCGTGCCCACCCACCCGGAAAGGAAACAGCATGCTCACCCAGAACGACACCCAGAAGCTGCTCGGCTCCGACGTCCACGAGACCGACGGCACCAAGATCGGTTCGGCGGCCGACGTCTACCTGGACGCGCAGACCGGCAACCCGGAATGGGTCTCGGTGAAGACCGGGCTGTTCGGCACCAAGCAGAGCTTCGTGCCGCTGGAGGGCGCCAGCCTCGAGGGCGACCGGATCATCGTCGCGTTCAGCAAGGACCAGGTGAAGGACGCCCCGCGGATCGACCCCGACGGCCGGCTCAGCCCCGCCGAGGAGGACGAGCTCTACCGCTACTACGGCCTCTCGTCGACCGGCGGCAACCTGGACCGGGACGGTGACGGCTACACCGACACGACCCGTACGTCCGGCACCACGACGAACACCACCGGCACCACGACCGGCAGCTCGTACGACAGCAGCGACGACCGCGGTGACATCTCCGGGCCGGACACCGACGACGCCATGACCCGCTCCGAGGAGCGCCTGGTCGCCGGGACGCGCACCGAGGAGGCCGGCCGGGCCCGGCTGCGCAAGTACGTCGTGACCGAGCAGGAGCAGGTCACCGTGCCGGTCACCCGCGAGGAGGTACGCCTGGAGCGCGAGCCGATCACGGACGCCAACCGGGGCTCGGCCCTCGACGGTCCGGACATCTCCTCCGACGAGCACGAGGTCACGCTGCATGCCGAGCGCCCGGTGGTCGACACCGAGGCCGTGCCGGTGGAGCGCGTGCGCCTGGGCAAGGAGACCGTCACCGACGAGGAGCGCGTCTCCGGTGAGGTCCGCAAGGAGCAGATCGACTTCGACGACCAGACCAGCCGCCGCTGATCTTTACCATTCGGCGCCCCCCGGATCCTGGTGTCCGGGGGGTGTCGCGGTGTGTCCTGCCCCGCATCGCATTCAGGGTTCGAGGCACGGCAGAGTGGGAAGCCTTGCGCGGAGCGTCCGCAGGTGGAGGAGAGACATGAAGATCTGGCCCGGCTCGCCGTACCCGCTGGGGGCCACGTACGACGGCGGAGGGACCAACTTCGCGCTCTTCTCCGAGATCGCGGACCGGGTCGAGCTGTGCCTGTTCGACGACGACGGCACAGAGACCCGGATCGACCTTCCGGAGCGCGAGGCCCTGGTGTGGCACGGCTACCTGCCGCGGGTCGTGCCCGGTCAGCGGTACGGCTACCGCGTGCACGGCCCGTACGACCCGGCCACCGGGCTGCGCTGCAACCCGTCGAAGTTGCTGCTCGACCCGTACGCGAAGGCGATCGACGGGCACCACGAGTGGAACAACGCGCTGTTCTCCTACAACTTCGGCAACCCCGGCGAGGTCAATCACGAGGACTCGGCGCCGTACGCGATGCGCTCGGTGGTGATCAACCCGTTCTTCGACTGGGCCAACGACCGGCCGCTGAAGATCCCGTTCCACCAGACGGTGATCTACGAGGCGCACGTCAAGGGCATGACCCAGCGTCACCCGGGCATCCCCGAGGACGTCCGCGGCACCTACTCGGGTCTGGCCCACCCGACGATGATCAAGCATTTCAAGGAGCTCGGGGTCACCGCCGTCGAGCTGATGCCGGTGCACCAGTTCGTGCACGACAGCACCCTGGTCGACCGCGGTCTGCGCAACTACTGGGGTTACAACACCATCGGCTTCTTCGCCCCGCACAACGACTACGCCTCGTTCGGCGGGCACGGCGGCCAGGTGCAGGAGTTCAAGTCGATGGTCAAGGCCCTGCACGCGGCCGGCATCGAGGTCATCCTGGACGTGGTCTACAACCACACCGCCGAGGGCAACCACCTCGGCCCGACGCTGTCGTTCCGCGGCATCGACAACCCGGCGTACTACCGGCTCGTCGACGACGACAAGCAGTACTACTACGACACCACCGGCACCGGTAACAGCCTCAACGTGCGCCACCACGAGTCGCTGCGGCTGATCATGGACTCGCTGCGCTACTGGGTGACCGACATGCACGTCGACGGCTTCCGCTTCGACCTGGCCTCCGCCCTGGCCCGCGAGTTCCACGAGGTGAACCGGCTGGCCGCGTTCTTCGACCTGGTCAACCAGGACCCGATCGTCAGCCAGGTCAAGCTGATCGCCGAGCCGTGGGACGTCGGCGACGGCGGCTACCAGGTCGGTGGCTTCCCGCCGCTGTGGACCGAGTGGAACGGCAAGTACCGCGACACCGTCCGCGACTTCTGGCGCGGCGAGCCGGGCAGCCTGGGCGAGTTCGCCTCCCGCTTCACCGGCTCCTCCGACCTGTACGAGATCGACGGCCGGCGCCCGATCGCGTCGATCAACTTCGTCACCGCGCACGACGGCTTCACCCTCAACGACCTGGTGTCGTACAACGAGAAGCACAACGAGGCCAACGGCGAGGACAACCGCGACGGCGAGAGCCACAACCGGTCGTGGAACTGCGGCGTCGAGGGACCCACCGAGGACGCCGAGGTGGTCAAGCTGCGCGAGCGGCAGAAGCGCAACTTCCTCACCACGCTGCTGCTGTCGCAGGGCGTGCCGATGATCGCCCACGGCGACGAACTGGGCCGCACCCAGCACGGCAACAACAACGTGTACGCCCAGGACAGCGACCTGAGCTGGGTCGACTGGGAAGACGCCCGTATGCACGACGTGCAGACCCGCTTCACCGCGTCGCTGACCAAGCTGCGCGCCGACCACCCGATCTTCCGCCGCCGCCGCTTCTTCACCGGCGAACCGGCCGGGGATTCCAAGGTGCCCGACATCGCCTGGCTGCGCCGCGACGGCGAGCCGATGACCGAGCCGGACTGGAACACCCGGTCGGGCATGACGATGACGGTGTTCCTCAACGGCCACGGCATCCCCGAGCGTGGCGCGCTGGGCGAGGAGATCCGGGACGACTCGTTCCTGGTGCTGTTCAACCCGCTTTCCGAGGGCGTGACGTTCACCCTGCCGCCGCGCTCGTACGGCCGTACCTGGGAGACCGTGGTCGACACGGCCGACCCGCTGCTGGCCGCCAGGCGCCGCACGACCAAGGCGGGCGGTCAGCGCAACGTCGAGGGCCACACCATGGTCGTGCTGCGCTGCCGGTACTGAAACCGGTTGCGCGGTACGGCACGCTGAGGCCGTGTCCGGGATCGCGCTGAGCCACCGCTTCTACGAGCTCGCCGTCCGCCCGCTG
>NZ_JBEZGQ010000567.1:0-5528 GCF_040650095.1 Actinoplanes sp. NPDC048791
CGCGGACGGCCGGCCCCGGCCGCGGCCGCGCAAGGCGGGCGACCTGCCCAGCGAGTTCCGCCGGCTGACCGCCCCGGACCCCCGCGACCTGGAGGCCACGGCCCTGCTCCGCCACCCGGACCTGCTCGAACCGGTCGCCGACCTGCACCGCGAGACCCTGATCTACCTGCTGGGCGCGGTCGCCGCCTAACGGGTCATCTTAGCCCGTTCGTCGGGGACGCAGTGGGTCATCTTCAGGCCCGCGACGTCCCGGGGCGGGTTGGTGCCCAGGTGGGCGAGGCGCTCCCGGTCCCCGTCGGTGAGCGTCCGGCCGGGCAGCGGTCGCAGGCCGCGGACGTCCTCCGGGCTGATCTTGAGGCCCTCGCCGACCCGCAGACCGAGCTCGTTCTCCACCAGCAGGAAGTGCCAGACCATCCGCTCCTGGATCGGCCGGTCGCACTGCGCCAGCAGGTCGACGAAGTTGCGCACCAGGTCGTCGCGCTCCCACTGCTCCATGAGCAGGTACCGCTGACCCGCCTGGGCGTAGTCGTTGGTGCGCGGCAGCCGCTTGCGGGTCAGCCGCCCGGTGATCACCGGACCCTGCTCGTCATGGCCCGGGTACTGCGCCTCGCGCAGCCCGCCGGTGATCGACGGCTCGTAGTTGACGTGCGGGTTCTGCCCGGCCAAGTCCTGATAGTGGGCCATCTGACCGTCGCGCTGATTGGTCCGGACGGTCGCGTTGCGGGCCTGGTTGACCGGCAGCTGCAGGTAGTTCGGGCCGACCCGGTAGCGCTGCGTGTCCGAGTACGAGAACGTGCGCCCGACCAGCATCTTGTCGTCGGAGAAGTCGAGACCGTCGACCAGCACGCCGGTGCCGAACGCGATCTGCTCGTTCTCGGCGAAGTAGTTCTCCGGCATCCGGTCGAGCACCAGGCGCCCCACCGGCCGCGGCGGGAACTCGTTCTCGGGCCACACCTTGGTGTCGTCCAGCGGGTCGAAGTCGAGCTCGGGGTGCTCGTCGTCGCTCATCATCTGCACCAGCAGCTCCCACTCCGGGAAGTCGCCGGCGCCGATCGCCGCGTACAGGTCCTTGGTGGCGTGCCCGAGACCGCCCGCCTGCACGTTCGCGGCGTCCTCCTCGGTCATGCTGCGCACGCCCAGCTTGGGCATCCAGTGGTACTTGACCAGCACGCTCACGCCGGCCTCGTTGACCCACTTGTAGGTGTTCACCCCGAAGCCCTGCATGTGCCGGTAGTCGGCCGGGATGCCGCGCGGGCTGAACAGGTTGATCAGCATGTGCATCGACTCGGGCGTCTGCGACATGAAGTCGAAGATCCGGTTCGGCTTCTGCTCGAAGTCCACCGGGTCCGGCTTGAGCGCGTGGATCACGTCGGGGAACTTGACGGCGTCCCGGATGAAGAAGACGCCCAGGTTGTTGCCGACGAGGTCCCAGTTGCCGTCCTCGGTGTAGAACTTCACCGCGAAGCCGCGCGGGTCCCGGGCTGCCTCGCTGGAGTCGCGCCCGCCGATGACCGTCGAGAAGCGCAGGGCCACGTCGGTGCGCCGGCCGGCCTCCTGGAACAGCCTGGCCCGGGTGAAGCCGGCGATGGGCTCGTCACCCCACTTGCCGTACGCCTCGAAATAGCCGAACGCGGTGACGCCGCGCGCGTGCACGACCCGCTCGGGGATGCGTTCGCGGTCGAAGTGGCTGATCTTCTCCAGGAAGTGGTAGTTCTCCAGCGTCGCCGGCCCGCGGGCGCCGACCGTGCGCTGGTTCTGGTTGTCGTGGACCGGATGGCCCTGCCGGGTGGTCAGCACGTCCCGGGTGTCGTCGGGATCCGTCATGATCGGCTCCTTTGCCGGTTGCCGGGCGGGTTGTCCCCGGCAGGCGTACCCGCCGGGGCCGCACCGAACCGGACCGGCCCGGCCCGATCGGGAGAACGCCGTCAGGCCAGGCGGGCCGGGAAACCGCCGGTGGCGATCGGGCCCCACCGCTCGACGGTGATCCGGATCAGGGACTTGCCCTGGTCGCGCATGGCCTGGCGGTACTCGTCCCAGTCCGGGTGCTCGCCGGAGATGCTCCGGAAGTACTCGACCAGCGGCTCGACCGACTCCGGCAGGTCGATGACCTCGGCCGTGCCGTCGACCTGCACCCACGGGCCGCCGAAGTCGTCGGAGAGCACGCAGACGCTGACCCGGGAGTCGCGGCGGATGTTCATCGCCTTGGCCCGCTCCGGGTACGTCGAGATCACGATGCGGCCCTCGGCGTCGACCCCGCAGGTGTTCGGCGACGCCTGCGGGCGCCCGTCCCGGCGGGTGGTCATCAGGATCGCGTGGTGCCGGGGCCGGAGGAACTCGAGGAGCTCCTCGCGGCCGACCTTGGTGTTGGTGGCGACGGTGCGCGGCATGGGACTCCTCAGCTCGGCTGGTCGGCGTCGACGGGGAACGCGCCGGGGTGCCCGTCGGCCTGCTCGGCGGTGACCGCGGCACCGATGATGCCGGCGTTGTTCAGCAGCGTGGCCGGCACGATCGGGGTACGGATCTCGATCAGCGGCAGCCACTTGTCGGCCTTCTTGCTCACGCCGCCACCGACGATGAACAGCCGCGGCGACAGCAGCATCTCCACGTGCCGCAGGTACTCCTGGACCCGGCCGGCCCACTTCTCCCAGCTAAGGTCCTCCTGCTCGCGGGCCCGGTCGGAGGCGCGCAGCTCGGCGTCCTTGCCGTCCAGCTCCAGGTGGCCGAACTCGGTGTTCGGGATCAGCGTGCCGTCCAGGAACAGGGCGCTGCCGATGCCCGTACCGAAGGTGAGCATCATCGTCAGGCCGCGCTGGTCGTGCCCGGCGCCGAAGGCGACCTCGGCGACGCCCGCGGCGTCGGCGTCGTTGAGCACCGAGACGGGCTTGCCGAGCCGCTCGGTGAACAGCTGGGCGGCGGGCGCGTCGAGCCACGACTTGTCGACGTTGGCGGCGGTCCGGATGACCCCGTCGACCACCACGCCGGGGAAGGTGATCCCGACCCGGTCGTAACCGGAGAACTTGGCGGCGACCTCGGCGACCGCCTCCACGACGCTGCCGACGTCCGAGGGCTGCGGGGTGGGGACCCGGAACCGCTCCTCGAGCAGCTCACCCCGCACGGTGTCGACCGGCGCCCCCTTCACGCCGGAACCGCCGATGTCGATACCCAGAATGGCCATGCCAGTACTCCGTCTCCGGTGCGTTTGACGTCTGTGTACCCACGCACACCCGGTGTCGAATCGTGCCATCCGACGATCCGCCCGCTCGTGACGGGTGCCACGCACGTTCCGTTCAAGTCCGGCCGGTTGTGGCCGATAGGGCGGCTGTACCGGCACTGCGCCCGGGGGCGACTCCCCGACCCCGTGGGCAGCGGTGCCACCGAAGGAGCATCCATGCGGAAACTCGCGGCCCTGGCCGTCACCGCTGTCACCGTGACCGGCACCCTCGGGATCGGTGCCCCCGCCCACGCGG
Organism: Actinoplanes sp. NPDC048791; assembly: GCF_040650095.1. Classification (NCBI taxonomy): domain Bacteria; kingdom Bacillati; phylum Actinomycetota; class Actinomycetes; order Micromonosporales; family Micromonosporaceae; genus Actinoplanes; species Actinoplanes sp. NPDC048791. The sequence goes on from NZ_JBEZGQ010000567.1 coordinate 3,468, forward strand.
CCGCGGACCCGCCGTGGCTGGGCCAGAACTGGTTGGTGCAGAGCGGGACCACCAAGATGAGCAGCGTCATCAAGGGCGCAGGAGCAGATAAGGCCGACAAAGACGACCCGGACGACGGGGACACCACCACCGGTGTAGCGCTGACCGGCGCCGGCGTCGGCGTTGCGCTCATCGACTCCGGGGTGACTCCCGTCCAAGGCCTCAACGGCGCCGGAAAGGTGATCAACGGACCGGACCTGTCCTTCGAGTCACAAGCTGCCAATCTGCGCTACCTCGACACGTTCGGTCACGGCACGCACATGGCCGGCATCATCGCCGGGCAGGATCCCGCTGCGACGCTCGGCACCCGCTTCGACGGCGTGGCCCCTGGTGCGCACATCGTCAACGTCAAGGTGGCCGCCGCCGACGGCGCCAGCGACGTCACCCAGATCATTGCCGGTATCGACTGGGTCGTCGCGCACCGCAACGACCCGGGCCTCAACATCCGGGTGCTGAACCTGTCCTACGGAACCCAGTCGGTTCAGTCGGCGCAGCTCGACCCACTGGCCTTCGCGGTCGAGAAGGCCTGGGAGGCCGGCATCGTCGTCGTGGTCGCCGCGGGTAACGACGGTTTCGCGGCGAACCGCCTGACCATGCCCGCCGTGGACCCGGATGTCATTGCCGTCGGCGGAGCGGATCCTCGCAGCACCGACACCCGCACGGACGACGTGGTCGCGGACTTCAGCAACCGCGGCAATGCCGCACGGCACCCCGACGTGCTGGCGCCCGGTCGGTCCGTGGTGTCACTGGCGAGCCCCGGTTCGTACATCGACCGCACTTATCCGGCTGCCCGGCTGAGCTTGCTCGACGACCCTCAGCAGCGTCTCCTGCGCGGCAGCGGCACTTCGCAGGCGGCGGCGGTGGTCTCCGGCTCGGTGGCTCTGCTGCTGCAGCAGCGCCCCAAGCTCACGCCCGATGAGGTGAAGACGTTGCTGATGAGCACCGCCGACCCCATCGTCGGCGGTGACGCGTACGCGGCGGGAGCAGGCCAGATCAACCTCGCCCGGGCTGCCCGGACCAAGAAGAAGGGCGGCAAGCAGTCCAACGTCGCGGCCACCGGGCTGGGCTCTCTCGAGGCCGCTCGGGGTGGCGCCTACGTCTACGACTCGGTCACGGGCACCCCGTTGACCGGCGAGAAGGACATCTTCGGCACCCCTTGGAACGCCAAGGCCTGGACGACAGCGGCAGCCAAGCAGACGAGCTGGGCCGGCGGCACCTGGAACGGCGCCGCCTGGACCGGAACCGCCTGGGGCACCGCGGTAGCCGGCAACAAGACCTGGTCACCGGTCACCTGGACGGGCCGGTCGTGGTCGGGCGCCGGCTGGAGCGGGCGGAGCTGGTCGAGCGCCGTCTGGACCGGGCGGAGCTGGTCGTCACAGACCTGGACGGGCCGGTCCTGGAGCGGGCGCAGCTGGTCGGCGGCCGGCTGGACCGGGGAGCCATGGCACTAGATCGGCGCAGGTGGCGGCCGCGTCCTCAGCTCCTGGTGGGTCTGCTCACCGCGAGCATGGGCGCGGCCTCCGCCGCCGTGGCGCTGATCCTCGCCGCCGACGGCATCGCCGCGCCCGCGCTGCCCGGCGGGCTGTGGTGGCTGGCCGGGCTCGCGGTGCTGTTCTTCCTCACCGAGGGCTTCACCGTGCACGTCCGCGTCCGGCGCGGCGCGCACGGCGTCAACGTCTCCGAGTTCCCGATGGTCTTCGGGCTGCTCGGCTTCGACCCGGTCACCGTGATCCTGGTCCGGGCCCTGGCCGGCGGGGCCGGGCTGGTCGCCGTACGCGGCCAGCGCGGCACCAAGCTGGCCTTCAACGTCGCCCTGCTCGCCGTCCAGGCGAGCGTCGGCGTCCTGGTCTTCCACGCCGTCACGCCGCACGTGCTCGGCATCTCCGCCGAGGGTGTCGGCCTGCGGACCGTGCTGGCCGCCTATCTGGCCATGATCGCCGCCGACGTGGTGGCGGCCGTGCTGGTCACCGCCGTGATCGCGATGCACGACGACCCCGGGGAGTGGCGCCGGCTGCCGGCCGC
>NZ_JBEZGQ010000568.1:0-5527 GCF_040650095.1 Actinoplanes sp. NPDC048791
CCGGCCGCGGCCAGGTCGGCGGCGAGCGCGCCGATGGTGCTGCGGGTGAGCCCGAGGCGGCCGGTCAGCACGGCCCGGGAGGTGGGGCCGTGCTCGTGGACGAAGCGCAGCACCGCGCCGAGGTTCTGCCGGCGGATCTCCTCCTGGCTGGCTCCGGGCGCGGCCGGCAGCGGCAGCTCCGCGGGGCGCCCCGGGCCGGACGGCTTGGACCGTACGGGTGTCGCCACAGTCCAGCCTCCTCCCGATCGTCCGTTATGTCGGTATCAAGGACGACGAAGGGTCCCCGGAGACGGACTCCGGGGACCCAAGGGCCGTCAGGTGCTACCGAGCCGTCACGCCTTGGTGAGCGGGGCGAGCTTCGGGTCGTTCGCGTACGCCTCGGCCGCGTTGGCCTTGGTCACGGCGACCGGCGGGAGCAGGAAGGTGTCGACGACCTTGCTGCCGTTGTTGTAGGACTTCTGGTCGTTGACCTGCGGGGCGTTGCCGGCCTGCAGGGCCTTGACCATGTTGATGGTCTCCTTGACCAGGTTGCGGGTGTCCTTGTTGATCGTCATGTACTGCTCGCCGGCCATGATCGACTTGATCGACTCGACCTCGGAGTCCTGACCGGTGACGACCGGGACCTTCTTGCCGGCGCTCTTGATCGAGGTGATGATCGCGCGGGCCAGCGTGTCGTTCGGGGAGAGGACGCCGTCCAGCTCCTTGCTGCCGTAGGTCGAGGTCAGCAGCTGGTCCATGCGGGCCTGCGCACCCTCGGCCTTCCAGCCCTGGATGGCGGTCTGCTTGACCTCGGTCTGCTTCGAGCCGACGACGACGTCACCCTTGTCGATGGCCGGCTTGAGGACGTCCATCGCACCGTTGAAGAAGACACCGGCGTTGTTGTCGTCCGGCGAGCCGGAGAACAGCTCGATGGTCCACGGGCCGGTCGCCTTCTTGGCCTTCATGCCGTCCAGCAGGGCCTGGCCCTGGAGCTGGCCGACCTTGAAGTTGTCGAACGCGACGTAGTAGTCGAGGTCCGGCGTGTTGGTGATCAGGCGGTCGTACGCGATGACCTTCGCGCCGGCCTGGTGCGCCGCGGCGACCTGGGTCGACAGCTGCGCGGCGTCGGTCGCGCCGATGACGATGACCTTGGCACCCTTGGTCACCATGGCGGTGATCTGGGCCTGCTGGTCGGCCACCGTGGTGGACGCGCCGGCGTACTGCACGTCGCTCTGGAAGCCGGCCTCCTTCAGGCCGTTGGTGAACAGGTCACCGGCGAGAACCCAGTTCTCCGAGGTCTTGGCCGGCAGGGCCACACCGATGAGGGAGTTGGCCGCGAAGCCCTTGGCCGGGGCGTCCGAGCCGGACTCCTCGTCACGGCCGCCGCCGCAGGCCGTCAGGGCCAGCATCGAGATGGCGCCGATGGCCACCGTCTTGGCAAAGAATGTACGCATTGGGGGGAAGTGCCCTTCTTCAGAGGTGATACGGGTGAGAGGGGGTTCGGTGGCCGTCAGCCGGCCACCGACGTCTTGGCGGGCTCGCGGCCCGCTTCCGACGTTGCCGGCGGGGCGGATGCCTCCCGGCGGAAGGGCCGCATGATGCTCCCGATGACCGAGAAGCGCCCCTGGCTCTTGTTGTAGACATCCAGTGCGACCGCGAGCAGCAGGACCAGGCCCTTGATGATCTGGACCCGGTCGGTGCCGACGCCCTGCAGCTGGAGGCCGTTGTTGAGCACGGCCATGACCAGACCGCCCACGATGGAGCCGCTGATCGTGCCGATACCGCCGGCCACGGCCGCACCACCGATGAAGACCGCGGCGATCGCGTCCAGTTCCCAGCCGTTGCCGTCCTGCGGGCCGGAGGCCGCCGAACGGGCCACGAAGATCATGCCGGCCAGCGAGGCGAGCACGGACATGTTCATCATGACGAAGAAGTTGACCCGCTTGAGCTTGACGCCAGACAGCTCCGCGGCGCGCGAGTTGCCGCCGACCGCGTAGATGTGCCGGCCGCCGGCGGTGTTGCGGGTGTAGAACGAGTACAGGATGACCAGCGCGACCAGGATGATGCCGGAGACCGGGAAGCTGGTGCCCACCCGGCCGCTGGCGAAGCGCAGCGCCACGAAGGCGAGCACGCCGACCATCACGGCCATCCGCAGGATCGAGACCCACAGCGGGCCGGCGTCGGCGTCCATCTCGTGCCGGGTACGCCGCGCCTGCACCTCACGCCAGATCACCGCGAGACAGGCGGCCAGACCCAGCAGCAGGGTGAGGTTGTTGTAACCGGTGTTCGGCCCCACCTCGGGCAGGAAGCCCGAACCGATCACCCGGAAGCCCTCGGGCACCGGGATCGTGTTGGCGTTGCCGATGAACTGGTTGCCGCCGCGGAAGATCAGCATGCCGGCCAGCGTCACGATGAACGCGGGCACGCCGATGTAGGCCACCCAGAAACCCTGCCAGGCACCGATCGCCGCGCCGATGACGAGGCCGAACAGGATGGCCAGCGGCCAGGGCAGGTCCCACTCCGTCATGGACTTGGCGACCAGGATGCCGGCGAACGCGGCGATCGAGCCGACCGACAGGTCGATGTGCCCGGCCACGATCACCATCAGCATGCCGATGGCCAGGATCAGGATGTAGGAGTTCTGCTGGAACAGGGCGATCAGGTTGTCCGACCGCAGCGTCAGGCCGTCCGTCAGGAACTGGAACAGCAGGACGATCGCCACCAGGGTGAAGATCATGCCGAACTGGCGGGCGTTGGAGGTGGTACCTCCGAAGAGGTTCTTCTGAAGGTCCTTGAATCGGCTCATCGGGTCTGCATCTTCTTCGTCGAGGTCATCTGCTTCATGAGGGTCTCCGGATCCGCGTCCTGGCGGGGGATGTCGCCGGTGATCTGGCCTTCGAACACGGTGTAGATGCGGTCGCAGAGCCCGATCAGCTCGGGCAGCTCCGAGGAGATGACGATGACGCCCTTACCCTGGTCGGCGAGCCGCTGGATGATGCCGTAGATCTCGTACTTCGCGCCCACGTCGATGCCGCGGGTGGGCTCGTCGAGGATCAGCAGGTCGGGGTCCGTGAACATCCACTTCGCCAGGACGACCTTCTGCTGGTTGCCGCCGGAGAGCTTGGAGACACCCTCGTCGACCGAGGGCGCCTTGGTCCGCAGCTCCTTGCGGTAGGACTCGGCGGCCTTGTACTCGGCCACCTCGTCGAGGACGCCGCGCTTGGTGATCTTGGACAGCTTGGCCGCCACCGTCGACGTCTTGATGTCGTCGAGCAGGTTGAGGCCGATCGCCTTGCGGTCCTCGCTGACGTACGCGAGCCCGTGGGCGATCGCGTCCGCCACCGACTTGAGGACGATCTCCTTGCCGTCCTTGATGATCGTGCCGGACTCCCAGACACCGTAGGAGCGGCCGAACACGCTCATCGCGAGCTCGGTGCGGCCGGCGCCCATCAGGCCGGCGAAGCCGACGATCTCGCCGCGGCGCACCACGAAGTTCTCGTTCTTGCAGACCTGGCGCTCGGCCGAGATCGGGTGCCGCACGTTCCAGTTGCGCACCTCGAAGAACACCTCGCCGATCTTCGGCGTGTGGTCCGGGAAGCGGCTGCTGAGCTCGCGGCCGACCATGCCCCGCACGATCCGGTCCTCGTCGACGCCGTCGGCCTTGACGTCCAGCGTCTCGACCGTCCGGCCGTCGCGCAGGATGGTGATCTGGTCGGCGATGGCCTCGATCTCGTTGAGCTTGTGCGAGATCATGATCGAGGTGATGCCGCGCTCGCGGAAGCCGCGCAGCAGGTCCAGCAAGTGCCGGGAGTCCGCCTCGTTCAGCGCGGCGGTGGGCTCGTCCAGGATGAGCAGCTTGACGTCCTTGGCGAACGCCTTGGCGATCTCCACCAGCTGCTGCTTGCCGACGCCGATGTCCTTGATCAGGGTGTCCGGGTCCTCGCGCAGCCCGACCCGGGCCAGCAGCTCCCGGGCCTGACGCTGGGCGGACTTCCAGTCGATCGCGCCGCGCCGGCGGGGCTCGTTGCCCAGGAAGATGTTCTCGGTGATCGAGAGCTCGGGGATGAGGGCGAGCTCCTGGTGGATGATCACGATGCCGGCGTGCTCGCTGGCCCGGATGTCCGAGAAGCGGGTCTCTGTCCCTTGGTAAACGATGTCACCGTCGTACGTGCCGTACGGGTAGACCCCGCTGAGCACCTTCATCAGCGTGGACTTGCCGGCACCGTTCTCGCCGCAGATGGCGTGGATCTCGCCGGCCCGCACGACCAGGTTGACGTCGGCGAGGGCCTTGACTCCGGGGAACTCCTTGGTGATGGAACGCATCTCCAGGAGGATCGGCGCGTCGCTCATCGCTCGCACCACCTCGCCAACGTCATGGATGCCTCCGGGAGGGATCTGGCTTTCACATGGTTTTGTTGCCGAGGGCAACCTATTCAGAGCAGAAGATGATTCGCAAGTTTCTAGATCACCGGACAGGTAACAATCCGGCAATAAAGAGCCGGAGCGTGCGATGCACGCCCCGGCCCTCTTACCTGCTTAAACGGTTCAGACGGTGACCGGCTCCCGCTCCGGCTCGCTGGCCAACTCCTCGCGCAACCGCTCGCCCTCGATGTCGACGTTGGGCAGCACCCGGTCCAGCCAGCGCGGCAGCCACCAGGCGGCCCGGCCGAGCAGCGAGATCACCGCCGGCACGATCGTCATCCGGACCACGAAGGCGTCGATCGCCACGCCGATGGCCAGCGCGAAGCCCATCGACTTGATCACCGGGTCGTCCAGCAGGATGAAGCCCGCGAAGACCGACGTCATGATCAGCGCGGCCGCGGTGACCACCCGGGCGCCGTGCCCCATGCCGCTGATCGTCGCCTCCTGCGCGCCGGCGCCGTGCACGAAGTCCTCGCGCATCCGCGACACCAGGAACACCTCGTAGTCCATCGCGAGGCCGAACAGGATGCCGATCAGCAGGATGGGCAGGAAGCTGATCAGGGGGCCCGGGGTGTCGAGGCCGACCAGCCCGCTCAGGTGTCCCTCCTGGAACACCAGCACCGTGACGCCGAAGGTGGCACCCACGGTGAGCAGGAAGCCGAGCGCGGCCTTGAGCGGCACCAGGATGGACCGGAACACCAGCATCAGCAGCAGCACCGACAGGCCGACGACCAGCAGCAGATAGACCGGCATGGCGGCGGAGAGCTTCTCGGACACGTCGATGCCCACGGCGGTCTGCCCGGTCAGCGACACGTCCGCGTTCGCGATCCCGGCCACCCGGTCGCGGACGTCGTGCACCAGTTCCTCGGTGGCCTCGTCGGTCGGGCCGGTCTGCGGCAGCACCCCGAGCAGTGCGGTCCGCTTGTCCTGGCTGAGGTTGGGCGGGGTCACGGCCAGCAGGTTCGGCGTGCCCTGCAACAGCTGGGTGGCCTGCTGCACGGCCGCGGTGGTCTGCTCCGGCGAGTCGCTGGAGACGACCAGGGCCAGCCGGCCGTTGAAGCCGGGGCCGATGCGGTGATCGCGAGCGGCCACGCGTACGGCAGACCGGCCCGTTCCGCACCGGCGG
>NZ_JBEZGQ010000569.1:0-5524 GCF_040650095.1 Actinoplanes sp. NPDC048791
GAGGGGGTGGTGGCGCACGCCGGCGACAGCGAGCCGCTGGGCGCCTGGTACGCGCTGTCGCTCTACGGTGGTGCGGCGCTGTACCTCGGCGGGCATCTGCTGTTCGCGTACCGGATGCACACAGTGCTGAGCGCGCCCCGCCTGGTCGCGGCAGGCGTCCTGCTCGCGGCTGTTCCGGCCGCTGTGGTGCTGCCGCCGGCGGCCGGGCTGGCCGGTCTGGTCGCGGTGCTGACGGCGCTGATCATCGCCGAGACGAACCGGTGGTCACCGCGGCGGTTCCTTCGAGCTCGACCATGAACGGCCCGGCGGTCAGTGGCGGGCGGTGTGCCGGGCTACGCGTACGCGGGTGCCGCAGGCCGGGCCGCACCACTGCTGGTTGGTGCGGTCCCGGAGGAAGAACTGGCCACAGCTCGGCGCGTCGCAGAAACCGAGCCGCTCCGCCACGGCCGAGGCGGCGAAGTCGATGGTCGCGTGCCCGACCCGCGCGAGCAGCCCGGTCACCGCGTCGGTCCCGTCCGGCGCGATCACGACCGGGTCGGACCCCAGCTGCCGCACCACGGGCCAGGCCCGGGCGCGGGCGTCGATCCGGCCGGCGGCGTCCACCGGGTACGGCCGCTGCCCGGTGACCGCCAGCAGGACGGCGAAGACGTCGTCACGCAGTTCACGCAGCTCGTCCAGCCGATCGGCCCCCTCGGCCGGTACCGGCCCCAGCCGCGCCACCTCGTGCCGGGCCCACTCCAGCACGTCGTCCCAGGTGCGCCACAGGTCCTGGTACTGCGTACCGCGGCGCCGGAGCGAGTTGGCCACGTCCAGGGGCAGCGGTTCGCCCAGCCATTCCCACATCGACCCTCCCTAACGGTTTTATGTTATCCGGCCGTTAGCCCGGGTACGGCTACGACATGAAGTCCATGCTGGCACTGCTCTGCACAGCACAGTTCATGGTGGTCCTGGACGTCACCATCGTGGCCATCGCACTGCCTCAGGTGCGGGGCGACCTCGGGTTCACCACGGCCGGGCTGGCCTGGGTCGTCACGGCGTACACGCTCAGCTTCGGCTGTCTGCTCATCGTGGCCGGACGGGCCGGCGACCTGTTCGGCCACCGCCGCCTCTTCGCCGCGGGACTCACCGTCTTCGGCGTCGCATCGCTGATCTGCGGCGTGGCCTGGTCCCCGGCCGTGCTGGTCGGCGCCCGGGTGATCCAGGGCGTGGGCGCCGCGATCGTCGCCCCCACCGCTCTGGCCCTGCTGAACAGCGCCTTCCCGGCCGGCCCGCAACGACGCCACGCCCTGAGCTGGTGGACCGCGAGCGCGGCCGGCGGCGGCGCGTGCGGCTGGCTGCTGGGCGGCGTGCTCACCGAAAGCCTGGGCTGGCGCTCGGTCTTCCTGGTCAACGTGCCGGTCGCCCTCGTCGCCGCCCTCGCGACCCGCCTGCTCACCGAAACACACCGCAACACCCAGGGCTCCCTCGACCTGCCCGGCGCCGCCACGCTGACCTTCGCCCTGGCCGCCCTGCTCTACGGCTCGTGGGGATTCGCGGCCGCCGTCGTGGCGCTGGCCTGGTTCGTACGCATCGAACGCCGCGCCGCCACACCCATGCTCCCGCTGTCCGCGCTGCGGGACCGCAAGCTGTCCGTCCCGGTGCTCGTCGCCGCCGTCCTGACCGCCACCACGACACCGGTGATGTTCATAGCCGTGCTGTACCAGCAGCAGACCCTCGGCGCGGGCGCGCTGATCACCGGCCTGGCCACGGCACCGTTCAACCTCGCCGTCATCGCCGGCGCCGCCCTGGGCCCTCGTCCGGGGCCGCGGGCCGCCATGGTCGGTGGCCTGGTGGCGGTCGCGGCCGGTGCGTTGGGCCAGCTCCGGACGGGCTCCTACGTGACGACCATGTTGCCGGCCTTCGCCGTGATGGGCGTCGGCCTGGGGGTCGCGTCGGTGGCCTCGACCGGGCTCGGGACCGAAGGCTCGGCTCCCGATCAGCGCGGGCTGGCCTCCGGCCTGCTCAACGCGGCTGCCCAGCTGGGCACGGTGCTGGGCCTGGCGGCTCTGGTGCCGCTGGCCGCCGACGACTCGCTCGCGGGCTACCACGCGGTCTTCAAGTGGGCAGGCGCGGCTGCCGCGGCCGGTGCGCTCCTGCCACTGCTCACGCTGCGGCGACGAGGTCAGGCGGTCACCGGCCCCGGAATATCCGGAGGAAGAAGAGGAACACGTTGAGGATGTCGAGGAAGATCGCCGCGGCCAGCAGCGGCGCGGACGCGATGTCCGAGGAGCGCCGCAGTCGCTGGAAGTCGACCATGATGAGACCCGCGAAGATCACCAGGCCGAGGACGGAGTAGATGAGGGCCCCGTTCGGGATGTTCACGAAGATCAGCACGATGCCGAAGAGGAGCAGGCCCACCAGCGCCCAGAAACAGATCCGGGCCAGCGCGGCGAGGTCACGGCGGGTGGCGTACCCGGCCGCACCGAACGCGGCGACGAACAACGCCGTCGCGGCCGCGGCCTGCCAGAGGGCCTGCGGATCGGTGCTGGCGTAATAGACCAGCGTCGGCGCGACCGCCACCCCCAGCAGCAGCCCGAACGCCGCCAGCAGGGCCACCGTCGCCGGCCGCGAACGGCGAACGGCGAAGTGCATGGCGATCAGGGCGGCGAACGACACCAGGTACGCGCCGAAGGCGACCAGGGCGGGAAAACCACGACCGAGATAGGCGCCGAGGGCGAACAGGCCGGTCGTCGCCGCGACGTACCCCATCGTGCGCGCGAACAGGGTGGCTGCGCCGCCGACGGCCAGTCCGGCCGGGCGAGGTGCGTAGGTGTCGTCCATCGAGCTCCCCTGCGGATGAGGTGGTCAACGTCCACCTTGATCCGCGCGGACACCCGGGACACCCTTCGCCAGGGGTGATACTCCGGCATCCGGCAGTCGCTCTTCGCGGATGAGGCGTACGCCCGCTGCGCGACGACACAGGCGCAGCCGCCCGGTGACACACGCGCTATAGCATCCTAGGAACCTAGCTGGAATGGGTTGCCAGCTGGGCGGCCTGGTCAGATCGGAAAGCGGCCTTTGCGCCAGCGCCAGTGGCCGCCGGCCTTCAGGTGGTCGACGATCGCGCGCTGGAGGGTCGTGTCGCGGGGCAGCTGGTCGAGCGGCGTGGTCAGCGTACGGAACACGAACCGCAACGCCTCCTCGTCCGCGTCCAGGCCCTCCGGCTCCTCGTACGGCTCCAGCTCGAACCGCCGCTGGAACCGCGCGATGTTGGAGTCCTCGGGCAGAAACTCCAGCAGTTGCGGATCGAGCAGCCACGAACCGCAGGAGAACTCCGTGTACCGCTCCTCGGGGAAGTGACGTGGGAAGAACGCCCGGGCCTGGTCGAGCGACGCCGCCACCGCCTCCGGGGTCAGCGGGCCCGACTCGGGGATGTGCAGGCCGATGGCCGTGTCGCCGCGCTGGTGTTGCAGGCGGCCCAGCTCGTACAGGCCGCCGCGCGCGTGCAGGGTCAGCCAGCTCTGCATGACCGGCCAGCCCTCGCCGCGCATCCGCCGGTCGACAGCGAGGTTGCGGCCCAGGTCCGCGAGGGTCGCCCACGACACGGCATCGGCGATGCCGTGTTCACGGTGGTACGCCGTGACGACGTCGACCAGGGCCAGATACGCGTACACGTAGAGGTGCCGCCAGGCCGGTCCCCGGTCGCGCGGCAGCACCGGGCCGGGCGGCAGCCAGTCGGAGCCCCCGAGGTCCGCGCGCACCAGGGCGGTCGAGCGGTCGAGCAGCCAGCGCAGCTCGGGCGTCCACAGTGGGGAGTCCGGGTCGGGCCAGCCGGCCATGATCTCCGCGGCGTCGTCCGGCCGCACCGCCAGCCGCTCGAGCATCCCCGGCGCGTCGGCCTTGGCGGGCAGCGGGGCCGACGGCCGGTCACCGGCGAGGCGCTGCACGCGCTCGACGTCCTCGACGGGCACGCCGAGCCGGGAAGCGGTGTCCTCCAGATCCACAAACCCGACCCTACCGGCCGATCCGTCACCCCGGCCCCTGACGGATCCGTCGGCCCGGCACGGATCCGCCCGCCCAGCACGGATCCGCCACCCGGCACGGATCCGCCACCCGGCACGGATCCGCCCGCCCAGCACGGATCCGCCCGCCCAGCACGGACCGCCGGCCGTCCCGGGTGGCCCCGGCTAGCGCCGCGCGCCGGGCGGGTCCGAGACGCTCCCGGTCACCGTGCCCAGGTCCGGCAGGCCGTGCCCCGAACCGGACAGCGCGAACCGGATCCGCTCGACCGGCTCCGGCAGTTCGTCGGCGATCGTCGGCACGGTCAGCTCGGCCGACAGCCGGTCCGGGGTGAACTCGGCCAGGATGCCGAAGAACTCGAGGTCCGACAGCGGCCGGCTCGGTTCCGCCTCGTAGCCGCCCGCTTCGGCCAGCCAGTCCGGATGCACGTCGGTGGTGGACAGTTGCGGATCGTCGCCCGGAGCCTGGACCGTCGCCTCCACGTAGATCCGGCCCTCGATGGTGTCCGACAGGGTGATCCGCCACCGCAGCGGGTCACCTTCCACCACCGAGTCGGCGACCGGTTCGACGGTGACCTGCGGGGCCGGGTCGTCGTCGCGTACCCGGGTCCGGCCGATCCAGCTGCCGACCTGCACGCCTTGCACGGCCTTGACCTTCACCACGAGACGTTGGTCGGAACCGTAGAGCCGGTCGCCCGCGACGGTGAACGGCACCGGGACGGTGGTGCGGCCGGGGCGGACCGCGGCGACCCAGGAACGCGTACGGCCGGTCGACAGGTCGGTCAGGAACAGTCTCACCCGGCCGGCGCCGCGGCCGGTGACCCGGACCGGCACCTGCACCGTACGTTCGCCGGCATCGTTCTCGTCGACAGTGAGGTCATCGGCGTCGATGCGCGGCAACGCGTCCAGCCGTGGGGCGGGCAGGCCCGGCCGCCACCCCCAGGCGTCGATCAGCCAGGCCGTTCCGCCGGGGCTGCGCGGCACGAGCCGCAGTTCGGCGAGCGAGGTGAGGCCCCGCAACGGCAATCGCACCTCCTGCGCCCAGTAGCGTGGCAGGTTGTCCGAGGAGGGCAGCCCGTCCAGCGTCACCGTGCCGAGGTCCGCGCTGCGGCCGTGGCGGTCGGTGGCGACGACGCCGATCCGCGTACCGGTGCTGCCGGGCGGGACGATGAGCCGCAGGGCCAGATCGCCGGCGACCGGCCGCGGGTGCGCCGGACGCAGGCCGGTCGCCTCCCCCGGCTTCGACCAGGTCAGCTTGACCGAGTGCCGGCCCGGCTCGTCGGCCGCCAGGTCGATTCCCACGAAGTGTGGCGACCAGCCCCAGAGATTGTCCTCAGGGTGGGCCAGGCAGGCCCGGCCGGGATCAGGGTCGACCTGTTCGCAGAGCCGGCCGGGCCCGGTGACGGTCAGCGATTCGTCGGGCAGCACCGCGGGCGTCCGGGCTGCCCCGGGTCCTGATCGGCGCCGCGCCGCTCTCGTTCCACTGCCGCATCGACTCCTTGACGGCCTCGCCGTTGACCTCCGTG
>NZ_JBEZGQ010000570.1:0-5520 GCF_040650095.1 Actinoplanes sp. NPDC048791
GGCGTGTACCCCTCGGCGGTGTGCACCTGGCGGTCGAAGCCCACGTACCGGCCGTCGACGTCGCCGGCCAGGTTCGGGTGCAGCAGCGAGTGGTAGAGCGCGGTGTAGAAGACGCTGCGCCGGTCGGCCGTTCCGCCGCCGATCGAGATCCGGTCCAGCTCCTGGGCCCAGCGGGCGCGCAGGGCGGCCCGGGTGGCGGCGAAGTCGTACGAGCCGGCGGTCTCGGCGGTCAGGTTCTGCCGGGCGCCGGCCAGGCCGGTGTAGGAGAGCCCGACCTTGACCACCACCTCGCGGTCCTGGCTCGTGTCGAAGGTGACCCAGGCGCCGTTGCCGCCGGAGCCGGCCGCGTCCCGACCGCCGGGCGAGAGCGCCGAGCCGCGCCAGGTGCCGGTGGCGGCGAACGGGCGGTCGAAGCTGGCGGTGAAGTAGACGGTGTGGTCGTCCTTACCGGCACAGAAGTTGCCGGCCCGGACCCGGCCCTCGACGGTCCGGTCGCCGACGACGTGGATCTCGGAGTCGAAGACGTTCTGGTTGGCCTTACCGGTGTTGAACAGGACGTTGGCCGCCCCGGTGGCCGGGAAGGTGTACTTCTGCCAGCCGGTGCGCGCGGTGGCGGTCAGCTCCGCGGTGGTCTGGTATTTCGTCAGCCCGACCCGGTAGTAGCCGGGCTCGGCGTCCTCGTCGTCGTGCGAGAACGGCGAGCGGTACTGGTTCGGGTCCGCGGTGGTGACCGCACCGGTGGTGGGCAGCATGGGCAGCTCGCCGGCGACGCCGCAGCCGACCCCGGACAGGTGGGTCTGGCTGAAGCCGTAGATGCTGTCCTGCTGGTAGTCGTAGCCGCCCTGGCCGCCGGTGTCCGGGCTGACCTGCACCATCCCGAACGGCGCGCTGGCGCCGGGGAAGGTGTTGCCGAAGTTCTGCGTGCCGACGAACGGGTGCACCAGCTCGACGGGATCCTCCGCGGCGGCGGCGGCCCGGGCCTGGGCGGGGCTCGCGGTGCCGACGGAAACGACCAGCAGCAGGGCCGCCAGGAGCCGACGGGTCATCGGTAAACCTCCGGTCAACGACGTCATCGTCACGTGACAACGTTGTCACGCAGCAAAGACGCGTGTCAATGAAACGGAGTCATCGGGCACCCGAATTGCACCCGGCCATCTGGGCGAACCTCTCAGGTCCGCACCACCGCCACCCGATCACGGCAGTTACGACCACCCTGCCCCGGGGGCCGAGCGAACCGGAGATGAGTCTGATGGCAGCCAGCACAGCACCGCCGACGCCGCGCGGCGTCCACCGCTGGGCACGGCTCTGCGTGGCCGTCGCAGTCGTCGTCGCCACCTTCGGCGTTGTCCTCAGCACCGGGATCGGCGGGGCGGACACCTCACAGCTCATCTCCAACCTCGGACTCTGTGCCGCCGCCGCCTCGGCCGCCCTGGCCTGTCTGTTCCGCGCCGCGGCACTGCGGGGCCGGGTACGGGCCGGCTGGGCCCTGCTCGGCCTGGGCGTGCTGTCCTGGGGGGCCGGCCAGGGCTGCGCGGTCTGGCTGGAGACGTTCACCGGCTCGGTGCCGCTGCCGTCGCAGGCCGACATCGGCTACCTCGGCATGATCCTGCTGACCTCGGCCGGCCTGCTGGTGCTGCCGGTCGCCACCCAGACCCTGGCCAACCGGGCCCGCAGCGTGCTCGACGGCCTGATGGTCGCCGTCTCGCTGGTGCTGATCGCCTGGTTCGTGGTCATCGAGCCGCTGATCAAGGCCGGCGGCGACAGCGTCCTCGCGCTCTACCTCAGCCTCGCCTACCCGCTCGGCGACATCGTCATGGTGACGATCGTGGTCTACATGCTGGCGCTGCAGCGCCGCCGCGGCCGCGACTTCGCCCACCTCGCGCTGGTCGCGGCCGGCATCGTCGCCTTCGCGGCCTCCGACATCGGGTACGCCTACCTCAACCTGACCGGGGCCTACGCGTCCGGCAGCGGCACCGACATCGGCTGATTCGCGGGCTTCTCGCTGATCCTGCTCGCCGCGGCCAAGCCGCTCGGAACGGCTGACCCGGCCGAGCCGGCACCGGTGGACGGCGAGGGTGGCCAGCCGTTCGGGGTGCTGCTGCCGTACGTGGCCGTGCTCGCCGCGCTGGCCACCAGCATCGTCTGGTTCGCCCGCACCGGGCAGGCCACCCCGTTCGTGGCGTACACCCGCTCGGCGCTGATCCTGCTGATCGTCGGCCGGCAGCTGCTCACGCTGCTGGAGAACCGCGGCCTGACCCGCAACCTGGAGACCCGCGTCGCCGACCGCACCGCCGAGCTGTACGCCAGCGAGCAGCGCTTCCACGCGCTCGTGCAGCACAGCTCCGACGTGGTGACCGTGGTCGGCACCGACGCCGTGGTGCTGTACCAGAGCGAGTCCGTGCAGCGGGTCTTCGGCTACACCCCGGCCATGCTCACCGGCCGCGACCTCACCGAACGGTTCAGCCCCGAGTCGGCCGCCCGGCTGCTGGACGCGCTGCGCTCGGTGAGCGCGCGGCCGTACGCGACCACCGTGCTGGAGCTGACCCTGCCGCACCTCGACCAGCGGCTGCGCCAGGCCGAGATCACCGTGACCAACCTGCTCGGCGACCCCAACGTCGGCGGCCTGGTGCTCAACACCCGCGACATCAGCGAGCGCAAAGAGCTCCAGGAACAGCTCGTGCACGAGGCGTACCACGACGCGCTGACCCAGCTGGCCAACCGCGCCCTGTTCCGCGAGCGGGTGGCCGAGGCGCTGGAGCAGCGCGGCGAGGACGACGACGACGTCACCGTGCTCTTCCTCGACCTGGACGGCTTCAAGGAGGTCAACGACAGCCTCGGGCACCTGGCCGGCGACCAGCTGCTGGTCCGGGTGGCCGACCGGCTGACCGCCTCGGTGCGCGACGGCGACGTGGTGGCCCGCTTCGGCGGCGACGAGTTCGCGGTGCTGATCCGCTCGGCGCTCGGCCAGGGTGAGGCCGAGCTCGTGGCCCAGCGCATCGTCGACGAGCTGCACGAGCCATTCCGCGTCGGCGACCGTGACCTGCACGTACGGGGCAGCATCGGGCTGGCCGCGTACACCGCCCTCGGCGAGGGTGCGGCCGGGGCCGGGCACGCCGACGACGCCGAGCAGCTCATGCGCAACGCCGACCTGGCCATGTACAAGGCCAAGGGCACGGGTGGCAGCGGCTTCGCCAGCTACGACCCGCGGATGCTGGCCGGCCTGGTCGAGCGCCTGGAGCTGGAGGCCGACCTGCGCCTGGCCCTGGAGCGCGGCGAGCTCCGGCTGCACTACCAGCCGACCATCGACATGGCCGACAGCCGGGTCATCGGCTTCGAGGCGCTGGTGCGCTGGCAGCACCCGACCCGCGGGATGATCAACCCGCTCGACTTCATCCCGATCGCCGAGGCCACCGGGCTGATCGTGCCGCTCGGCCGCTGGGTGCTGCACGAGGCCTGCCGCCAGGCCATGGAGTGGTCCGCGCGCGACGGCCGCCGCCCGGTCAAGATGGCCGTCAACGTGTCGGTACGCCAGTTCGACCGCAGCGACCTGCCCGCCGTCGTCCGCGAGGTGCTGACCGAGACCGGCATGCCGGCCGACCAGCTCTGCCTCGAGATGACCGAGAGCGTGCTGATGACCGACACCGAGGACAACCTGGCCCAGCTGGTCCGGCTCAAGGCCCTCGGCGTGACGCTGGCGATCGACGACTTCGGCACCGGCTACTCCTCGCTGGCCTACCTGCGCCGGTTCCCGGTGGACACGCTCAAGATCGACCGCTCCTTCGTGGAGCGGCTCGGCGAGCAGGCCGACGACGCCGCGCTGGCCGGCACGATCGTCCAGCTCGGCCAGAGCCTGGGCATGTCCACGGTCGCCGAAGGCATCGAGGAGTACGGCCAGCTCGCCGCGCTGCGGGAGATGGGCTGCACGTTCGCCCAGGGCTTCTACTTCTCCCGCCCGGTGCCCGCCGGTGAGGCCGGCCGCCTGCTGCTCGAAGGGGCCGGCGCCCAGCCGGCCCCGGCCTGATCCCCCGTACCCCCAACCCCCACCACAGTTCAGGAGTCCGCATGACCGCCGCCCTCACCGGCACCCGCGCTCAGCTCCCGGCCCAGTGGCCCGCCGCGCTGTCCCCGCACTGCCTCGAGGTCATCGACATGCCCACCCCGTACCTGGTCACCGATCTCGACACCGTCGTGGACCGGCTGTCGGCGTTCACCGCGGCGCTGCCGGGCGTGCTGCCGTGTTACGCCATGAAGTGCAACCCCTCGCCGGAGATCCTCGCGACCCTGCGGGACCACGGCGCGAGCTTCGAGGTCGCCTCGCTGGGTGAGCTGAGGATGCTGGAGCGCCTCGGCGTCGACCCGGCCGGCGTGCTCTTCAGCAACCCGGTCAAGGCGCCGGGGCACATCGCCGCCGCGCACGCCGCCGGGCTGTGGCGCTTCAGCTTCGACTCGGCCAACGAGCTGCGCAAGATCTCCGAGCACGCCCCGGGCAGCGCCGTCTACCTGCGGCTGCTGGTGGACGACACCGCCAGCTCGTTCCCGTTGTCGCGCAAGTTCGGCGCCGAGCTGCCCGAGGCCCGTGACCTGCTGGTGCTCGCCCGGCGGCTGGGGCTGCGCCCGTACGGGATCACCTTCCACGTCGGCTCGCAGTGCGGCAACGCGGCCGCCTGGCGGCACGCCCTCGGCGCGACCGGGGCGATCATGGCCGACCTGCTCGACGACGGCATCCGGCTCGACATGATCGACCTCGGTGGCGGCTTCCCCGCCCGTTACCAGGCCGACGTGCCCTCGATCGGGGAGATCGGCGCCATGGTGCTGCCCGCGCTGGCCGAGCTGCTGCCGTACCGGCCGGAACTGCTCGTCGCCGAGCCCGGCCGGCACCTGGTCGCCGAGGCCGCGGTCATGGCCGTCGGGGTGATCGGCCGGGAGGTCCGCGGCGGCCGCGACTGGCTGTTCGTCGACGTCGGCGCCTACAACGGCATGATGGAGACGATCCAGGTGCCGACCGGCTGGGACTACCCGATCTGGTCGTCCGTGCCCGGTCACGGTGAGGTCGCCACGCTGCCCTTCACCATCACCGGTCCCAGCTGCGACAGCTCCGACACGATGTTCCACGGCGTCGAGCTGCCGGCCGGCATCGACGTGGGCGACGTCGTCTACATCGGCTCGGCGGGTGCCTACACCCTCAGCTACGCCTCTGCTTTCAACGGTTTCGCGCCACCCACGCCGCTGTTCGTCGGCGGCGGCACCGGCGAGCCGGACCTGCGGGAGCTGACGGATGAGCTGGTCCGGTCCGGAACCTCCGGTGGTCACTGACCACAAGCGGCGTGAGCCCAGGAGCGGCGGGCACCGCCGCGTCGGACCGGTCGGCCTGCGCCGCGCCGGCCGGGTACGCGAGCTCGTGGTGTCCGGCGTCATCGACTCGTTCGGCATGGCGCTGGGCTGGACGGTCCTGGTGCTGCTGGCCGTCTCCCGGGGCGGTCTCGCCGAGGCCGCCCTCTACAACGCCGCGATGCTCATCGG
>NZ_JBEZGQ010000571.1:0-5517 GCF_040650095.1 Actinoplanes sp. NPDC048791
GCGCGGACCGCCGAGCCGGCCGGGCAGGGCCAGATTTTGCCGGACGGTGAGCTCCGACAGCAGGTTGTAGGACTGGAAGACGAAGCCGACCCGGTCGCGCCGCCAGCGGGTGAGGGGCCGCTCCCGCAGCCGGCTGATCTCGCGGCCGGCCAGCCGGACCGAGCCCGCGGTGGGCCGGTCGAGCCCGGCGGCGCAGTGCAGCAGCGTGCTCTTTCCCGACCCGGTCGCGCCCATGACGGCGACGAACTCACCGGCGCCGACAGAGAGGCTCACCTGCCGCAGGGCCACGATGCCGCGCGGGAAGGTCCGGGCGACGTCCCTCAGTTCCAAGACCGATTCCATGCCGTCCAGCCTGGCCGCCGGGAGTGCGCCGGACATCGGGGCTGGCTCCCGTTCAGGGGTGCGGATAACCGCACCCCCGGCGCGCGGTCAGGGCAGGAACTGCTGCTCGATCTTCGTCACCTCGCCCTGCTTGACCGTGAACCAGAACAGGGTGCCCTTGAGCAGGTTGCCGAAGTGCTGCTCCACCTCCGACACGGCGATGGTCTCCTCGGTCCCCGGGCCGGTCGCCCCGACGACCTCGACCTTGATGGTCTGGGACAGCGGGAGCGTCCGGAGTTTCTTGTTGTCGTTGATGATGAAGTAGTCGTTGTCCGGCGAGTCCTGCTCGGAGTCGGGGTACTTCTTCTGCCACGCCGCGGCGGCGGCGTCCCCGGTCAGGAACTCCACGAGGTCCATGGACACGGTCTCGCCGGCCACCTTGGCGATGAAGCCGGGCCAGCGGCCGTCGGCCAGCAGGACCGCCGGCTTCGTCGAGGTCGCCGTCGCGACGGGGGTGACGGTCGCGTCCGGCGCCGGGCCGTCACCGAACTTCGCGGTGGATCCGGGTACGGCGGCCGGCGGGGCGGCTGACTTGTCCCCGGCCGACTGCCCGGAGCAGGCGGTGGCGAGGGCGAGCATGCAGACGGCGAGGCCGGTGGCGGCGAGCAGTCTGGGCAGGCGTGACGGCATGAGCAGAAGATCCCACACCCGCGCCACTCAGTAGCTGTCCAGGGCCGCCTCGACGCCCGGTTCCCGCGGGCCGAGAAAGACCGGATCACGGCCGGAGACCACGTCGGCGAGCGCCTTGACCACCGCACCGCGCTCGCGGACCACACTGTTGCGCCACGGCTCGCGGTAGATCCGCACGGTGTCGTCGCCCACCCCGGTCGCGTCGACGCCCAGCCGGCGGCACAGGGCCACCGCGCGGTCGATGTGGTAGCTCTGGGTCACCACGACGGCCTGGCTGACCCCGAACACCTGGCGGGCCCGGGCGCACGAGTCGTACGTGTCGAAGCCCGCGTGGTCCAGCACGATCCGCTGGCTCGGCACACCCCGGTCGACCAGCCACTGGAACATCGCCCCGGGTTCGTTGTAACCCCAGTCCATGTGGTCGCCGGAGACCAGGATCGCGCGCACCTTCCCGGCGGCGAGCAGTTGCCGGGCGATCTCCAGCCGCGCGGCCAGGAACGGCGAGGGGTTGCCGTCGGCATACACCTGGGCGCCCAGCACCAGCGCCACCGGGGCCGCGGGGACTGCTGCCACGGTGTAGACATGGCCGCGGGCCTCAGCGCGTACAAAAAGGTCGCCGGCCGCCATGGTGAGGACCGCTGCCGCCACACTGAGCGCACCCGCCACGACGCCGCGCCGGAACCAGACCCTGATCATGCCGGTGACGATGCCAGCAGGCGTCAAGGGCGGCGGACCGGGCATCATTGCCGGTGATGATCGCTCTGGACCGAATCTCCGCCGACGACGACCCGCTGCTGCTGTGGACGGCTCAGGACATGCGTACCGGTGCCCGCGCCTGGGCTCTCGGTGACGCCGCCGCCGTCGCCTGCCGGGACGTCTCCCGCCGCGACCGGCTGGCGCTGCGTGGCAGCCCCGATGACGCCGCCGAGCTGGTGCGGCGCATCCGAGCGCAGGTCACCGGCTTCAACCCGGTCGCGGACGCGGCGCTGATCGACGCCCTCACCGAACGGGTCGACGGCCTGCGACTGGTGGCCCGCTTCGGCTGGATGGACACGACCACGCCGGCGCCCGCGCCGGTCCGCGTCGCCGGCGAGCCACGCTGGCTCACCGATGCTGAGATCCCCGAGGTCACGGCGCTGCTGGAGGCCGAGCACCCCGGTTCGTGGGCCAAGCCCGGCGACTCCGGGGTGCAGCGCTGGGCCGGGTTGCGCGACGCCACCGGGCAACTACAGGCTGTCGCAGCCGACGCCTGGTCCGTACCGGAGATCGGTTTTGTCGCCGGGGTGGCGACCCGGGCCGGGACCCGCGGGCAGGGTCTCGGCACGACACTCTGCGCCTTTGTCACCGACGAGCTGATCAAGGGCCGCAGCCGGGTGGCGCTGCTGGTCGACGGCGACAACTTCTCGGCGATCCGGACCTACGAGAAGCTGGGCTACCGGATGCGGCCGATCGCGGCCGCCCGGCTCACCGGGCCGTGAGGACCGGCCCTCACGACACCTCGTCGCGCCAGCTGTGCTCGGGCTCGTAGCCCAGGACCCGGCGGGCCTTGTCGATCGAGAGCAGCGTCTCGTGCTCCCCGAGCTCTTTTTTCACCGGTACGCCGGGAAAGACCTCCGCCGCCAGCGAAGCACTCGACCGGCTCATCACGGTGTCGGCGTTGGCGATGACGAAGACCTCCACGCCGGGCGTCCCGTACGCCAGCGCCTTGCGCACCGCCTGCGCCCCGTCGCGGGCGTCGATGTAGCCCCACAGGTTCCAGCTGCGGCTGCGCGGGTCGGCGTCGAACGACGGGAATTCCGCGTAGTCCTCCGGGTCCATCACGTTGGAGAAGCGCAGCCCGATCATCTTCAGCTCGGGGTTCCACCGGCAGAACTGCGCGGCCATCGTCTCCTCGAGGTGCTTGACCAGCGAGTACGTCGACTCCGGGCGGGCCGGATAGTCCTCGTCGACCGGGATGTACGGCGGCGGCGTGGTGAACGGCAACCCGAGCACGGTCTCGCTGGACGCCCACACCACGTTGGTGATCCCGGCCAGCCGCGCCGCCGAGAAGACGTTGTACGTGGCCGTGATGTTGTTCTGGAACGTCGCCGCGTTCGGGATGAGGCCGGGCGCCGGGATCGCCGCCAGGTGCACCACCGCGTCGATCTTGTCGTAGCGGTCGTCGATGGCGGTCAGCGCCTCGACGGTCTGCCCGTAGTCGGTCAGGTCGATCTTCAGGGCCGGGCGCGGGGCCGCGACGTCGAGGTTGACCACCTCGTTGCCGTGCGCGGCCAGGTCGGCCAGCACCGCCCGTCCCAGCTTGCCGCTGCCACCGGTCACCGCGATCCGGGTCATGTCATTCCTCTCGCCGGCCTGTTCGGGATCATCTTGCCCCCAGGACGGCGAACCAACCGGGTGCGCGGTCAGCGTGGCGGGGCCGTGCTGCCGCGCGTGGTCAGGTGGGCCGCGCTGCCCTCGGCGCTGTCGACCTTCTGGCCGTCGATCACCTTGAGCAGTTGCCGGGCCGCCTGGGCGCCGTACCCGGGGATGTCCCGGCTCAGGGTGGTCAGCGCCGGGTGCACCAGGCTGCACAGCAGCGAGTCGTCCCAGGCCACGATGGACAGGTCGGCGGGCACGGACAGGCCCATCTCCTGGGCCGCGGCCAGGCCGGCCACCGCCATCACGTCGTTGTCGTAGATGATCGCGGTGGGCCGGTCGGCGCGGATCAGCAGGCGCCGGGTGGCCCGGCCGCCCTCCTCGCCGGTGTAGTCGGCCTGCGCGGTGACCGCGTCCTGCAGGCCCAGAGCGGCGCATGCCTCGACGAACGCGCGGGTCCGCTCGTGGGTGTGCAGCAGGCTGGTGAGCCCGCTAACCCGGGCGATCCGGCGGTGCCCCAGCGCGGCGAGGTAGCGCACGGCCTCGGTCATCGAGCCGGTGTCGTCGGACCACAGCTGTGGGATCGTGCCGGTGTCGGCCGGGCCGCCCAGCATCACGGCCGGCAGCTCGAGCTCCTGCAGGACGGGGATGCGGATGTCGTCCTCGCGCAGGTCGGTGAGGATCACGCCGTCGATGCGCCGCTCACCCCACCAGCGCCGGTAGACCTCGACCTCCTCCTCGGGGGTGGAGACCACCTGCAGGGTCAGCGCGTAGGAGCGGGCCGCCAGCTCCTGCTCGAAGCCGCTGATCAGGCCCATGAACCAGGGCTCGACGCCGAGGATCTTGGCCGGCCGGCACGGGGCCAGGCCGACGGCGTTCGCGCTCGCCCGGGACAGCGCCCGGGCCGCGTTGCTGGGGCTGAATCCGATGTCCCGGGCGACGGCGAGGATGCGCTCGCGGGTGCTGTCCGAGACTCCTGGCTGGCCGTTGAGCGCGTACGACACCGCGCCTTTCGAGACGCCGGCGTGCCGCGCGACATCGGCGATCGTAGGCCGCTTCACTCACTCTCCCGGGGTCGCCGTCAGCTTACCGGCGCGGGCGGTGCAGCGGGAGCGGCCATCGCCGCCCGGAGCAGGTCGTGCAGCTTCGCGGCGCGGGCGGGGTGGCGGTGGGCCATCCAGGCGACGCGGCCGGCGAGGTGGGCGGCGAAATCCGGATGCCCCTCCCGGTTGGCGGCGGCCAGCCCGTGCCGGCCGGCGTTGTGCAGAATTGCCCGCAGCTGGTCGTAGTCCTCCCGGGCCACGGCCGGTCGTGTGTTGACCACCAGGCCGGCGAGCAGCTGACGATCGCCCTGCCGGCGTACCCGGGTCTTGTCCGGATGCGTCCGGAACCCCTCCTCGGCGACGACGGTGCGCACGTACGCGATCAGGTCGCGGACCCGGCGGTCGCCCAGCGAGCCGGAGAAGGCCAGGTCGTCCGCGTAGCGGGAGTAGTGCACGCCGAAGCGGTCGGCCAGGCCGGTCAGCCGCCGGTCCAGCCGGAACGCGCACAGGTTGGCCAGCGCCGGGGAGGTCGGCGCGCCCTGCGGCAGGTGTGGCCGGCGCAGCAACGCCGCCCGCGTCGCGTCCGGAGCGCCGCGCAGCACGGGTGCCGGCGTACGGGTGGTGGTCAGCGCGGTCAGCGTGTGCGCCACCGGTTCGGGATAGCCGGCCTGGCGGAACACCGCGTACACCCGGGCGGCCGTGATGCTGGAGAAGAACGCCCGCAGATCCAGGCTGACCAGCACCTCCTGCCCGGCGTGCGAGGCCGCGAAGGTGTGCACGCCGCGCCCGGGCACGAAGCCGTGGACCCGCTCGTGCACCGGTATCCCGGCGAGGACCTCGGCGAGCAGCCGCCGTTGCAGGTCGCGCAGCATCGGCTTGGGCGCCTCGATCAGCCGGTGCGGCAGCCAGGTGTAGCGGTAGTGGCGCAGCCGTTCGTCGCGGGCGTACCGGTTGATCTCCCGCCGGTCGGCGAACCAGTCCATCATGTCGCCGTCGAGGGACAGGAAATCGGCCAGGGCGCCCAGGTCGTCGATCCGCGGTGTCGGCCAGCGCATCCGGACGGCCCGGGCCGGCGCGACCAGGCGGTGCCGCACGACCGTGCGGTGCG
>NZ_JBEZGQ010000572.1:0-5485 GCF_040650095.1 Actinoplanes sp. NPDC048791
CACGGCTGCGGCGCCGCCCTGCCCACCGCCCCCCCCACCCCCGCCCCCCCCTCCCCCGCGATAGAATTGGGCCCGGACCCCCCGCTGGGGGGTGACGGGCAAATCGACTGCACCGCGGCGGCGACTGCACCGGGCGGTCAGCCGGTCGCGCGATCAGCCGGTCGCGCGGGGCCGGCTGGTGACCGCGGACAGCGGCGCGGCGACGTCCTCCAGAGACTTGCCCTCCGCGTCGATGCCCAGGAAGATCTCGACGATGCCGCCGATGATCATCACGCCGGCGCCGATCAGGTAGCCAATCAGCAGCTTGCTGGTGTCACCCTCGCCGATCAGGTAGCCGTAGAAGACCGGCCCGATCGCGCCGAAGCACTGGGCGATGGCGAAGAAGACCGCGATGGCCTGGGCCCGGATCTCCAGCGGGAAGATCTCGCTGACGGTCAGGTACGCGGAACTGGCCCCGGCCGACGCGAAGAAGAAGATCACACTCCACGCGATGGTCTGGGTGATCGCGTTCAGCACCCCGGCGTTGAACAGGAACGCGGTGATCGCCAGCAGGACACCGGAGAGCAGATAGGTGCCGGCGATCATCTTGCGCCGCCCGATCACGTCGAAGAGGTGCCCGATGGTCAGCGGACCGATCAGATTGCCCAGGGCGAACGCGATCAGGTAGAGCGGCGCGTCCTCCTTGTCGACGCCGTAGATGTCGGTCAGCACCAGCGTGTAGGTGAAGAAGATCGCGTTGTAGAGGAACGACTGGGTGATCATCAGCGTGGCGCCCAGGATCGACCGGGACGGGTACTGCTTGAAGAGCACCCGCAGCAGCGACAGGTAGCCGTGCGCCTTGGCCGGCTGGATCTCGATGGCCTTGGACTCGTCGACCGGCGCCAGCCGCTGCCCGGCCTTCTCCGCCTCGTGCTCGATGATCTTGATGTTGTCCTCGGCCTCGGCCTCCCGGCCGTGCATGATGAGCCAGCGCGGGCTCTCCGGCAGGTGCCGGCGCATGTTCCAGATCAGCGCACCGAGGACCGGGCCGATCAGGAAGCCGATCCGCCAGGCGATGTTCAGGTCCACCTGGTTGAGCAGCACGAAGGTGCCCAGCGTGCCGATGATCGCGCCGCCCCAGTAGGTGCCGTTGACGCCGATGTCGACCCGGCCGCGGTACTTGGCCGGCATCATCTCGTCGATGGCGGAGTTGATCGCGGCGTACTCACCGCCGATGCCGGCCCCGGCTATGAATCTCGTCAGGTACAGGAAGATCAGCGCCAGGGTGCTGTTGCCCCAGGTCAGCGCGGTCAGAGCGTTGCCGGCGAGGTAGACGCCGAGGGTGACGACGAACAGGTTCTTGCGGCCGAGCGCGTCGGAGAGCCGGCCGAAGAACAGCGCACCGAACACCTCACCGAGCAGGTAGACCGTGGCGATGGCGCCGACCTCGGTGGTGCTGAGGCCGAGGGTGGCTTTGTCGGTGAGCACCGGGCCGATGGCACCGGCGATGGTGATCTCGATGCCGTCGAGGACCCACGCCGTGCCGAGCGCCATGACCATGCGGGTGTGGAACGGGGACCAGTTGAGCCGGTCGATACGAGCCGGGATCAGGCTGCGGATGGTGCCCGTGCCGGGCGCCGAACCGAGGGACTGGGCCATTTGTGCCCCTCCATTTCCGAGACGTGTGGCCCGGAATACCCAGCGATCTCACAGTCAGCCATCAGTTTGTGAAGATCTTTTCGGTCCGTTCAGGGCCGCGGGGAGGTCCTGGTCCAGGAGCGTTCGCCGCGCCGGGTGGTCGCCGCGACACACCGCGGGCAGATGAACCGGACCTCGTCGCTCGCGGTCACCACGTCGGTGGCCCGGAAGTCGAACCGCACGTGCGGGAAGCGCCGCAGCCGCGTCCGGCTCAGGGCCAGCCCGCAGACCGTCTGATTGGTGCCGGGCAGCCACGCGTGCACCTCGCCGCCCGGCTGCCGGACGCCCTCGGGCGCGACCCACTCGCTCGACGCGGCGACCGCCGCGTTCGTCACTCGTGCCATGCCGGCGGATTCCCGCCGGCGTTCCGCCTACACCCCCGTTTTCGGCGGATCGGCGGTCAGGCGAGGCGCTGCCACAGGTACGCGAGCGTCGCCGCCCCGTTGACCAGCATGTCGATGGACACCCGCTCGTCGCTGTCGTGCCAGCGGTCCTCGGGCAGGCCCACGCCGAAGAAGATCAGCGGGGCGTCCAGCTGCCGGGCCAGCAGCTCGGCCGGCCCGCCGCCGGCGTTGCCCATCCGCCCGGCCGGTACGCCGAAGCCGTCCTCGACCGCCGCCGCCAGCGCCTCGAGTGCCGGCAGGTCCTGCGGCGTCTCGTACGGCTCCTGCATCGTCTCCTCGGCCACCGTCAGCCGGTAGTCGACGGTGTCGCTGATGGTCCCGGCGACCCAGCGCCGCAACTGCTCGGCCACATCGGCGCACCGCTGGCCGGCCACCGTACGGATGCTGATCGTCGCCGAGGCCACCGCCGGGATCGCGGAACGGGTGACACCGACCGGGTCCCCCGCGACCATGCTGATGATCTCCGCCGCCGGCCGGGTCCAGAGCTTCTCCAGCACCGTGTAGCCGGCCTCGCCCGTGACGCTGCGGGTTTCCGAGCGATCCAGCCAGTCCTGCTCGGTGAACGGCAGGGCGGCGAGCTCGGCGTGGCGGCGCTCGGACGGTCCGGCGACCTCGTCGTAGAAGCCCGGCAGCGTCACCCGGCCCTTGTCGTCGTGCAGGGCGCCCAGCAGCCGGGACAGTTCCACGGCGGCGTTCGGTGCGGGCCCGGAGGCGGCGCCGCTGTGCACGTCGCGGCGTGGCCCGTACACCTCCAGCTCGGCCATGACCATGCCGCGCACGCTGGTGCAGACGGCCGGGTGGTCGGCCCGCCAGGTGAGGGTGTCGGAGAAGACCACCAGGTCGGTGTCCAGCCGCTCGCGGTGCTCCTCGATCAGCCCGGCCAGGTGGGTCGAGCCGGCCTCCTCCTCCCCCTCGACGAGCAGCTTCAGGTTCACCGCGGGCGCCGCGCGGCCGGTCGCCGCGAGGTGGGCCCGGATGCCCCAGAGGTGGCTCAGCACCTGGCCCTTGGCGTCGGAGGTGCCGCGCCCGTAGACCCGGCCGTCGCGCACCGCCGGCTCGAACGGGGCCGTCTCCTCCCACAGTTCGTCCTTGGCCGCCCGCACGTCGTGGTGGCTGTAGATCAGCACGGTCGGCGCGCCCGGCGCCGCGCACCACTCGGCGTAGACCGCGGGGGCGCCCTCGACCGGCCAGACCTCCACGGCCGGGAACCCGAGGTCGCGCAGCGCCGCGGCCAGCCAGTTCGCCGACCGGATCAGATCCGGCCCGTGCTCCGGTACGCCGGCCACCGCCCGCAGCCGCACCCAGCCGATGAGTTCATTGACGATGTCGTCCTGTCGCGCCCGCAGAAAGCTGTGAATCACGGCACGCGACTACCCCGGTGACCGGGTGTCATGCGCCCACGAGCTGAGCGGCGGCCAGGACCTCGGTCGTCTCGGCGGCGCCGATCGGGCGCCCGAAGTGGTAGCCCTGGCCCTTGTCGCAGCCGAGCTCGCGCAGGACGGCGACCTGGGCCGGGGTCTCGACACCCTCGGCCACCGCGGCCAGCCGCAGATTGTGGGCCAGGTCGACGATGGTCCGCACGAACGACAGCTGCCGCTCGGCCGCGCCGGACCCGTCCGCCGGCAGGAACGACCGGTCGATCTTGAGGATGTCGATGGGCAGGTCGCGCAGGTAGGCCAGTGACGAGTAGCCGGTGCCGAAGTCGTCGACGGCGACCCGGACGCCCTGCCGGCGCAACGCGGTGAGCTGGGCGATGGTCCGGTCGTCCCGGTTCGCGGCCCCGACCAGCATGCCCTCGGTGATCTCCAGGATCAGCGCGGTGGGCGGCAACCCGGAGTCCCGCAGCGCCCGGTCGACCGTCGCCGCGTAGCCGGGCTCCATGAGCTGGCGGGGAGAGACGTTGACGGTCACCGCCGTACCGTGCTGCCGGTGCCAGCCGGCGGCGTCCCGGCAGGCCTGCCGCAGCACCCATTCGCCGAGGGCGACGATGAGCCCGCTGTCCTCGGCGGCCGGGATGAACCGGTCCGGGCCGACGAGCTCGCCCGGCCGGGGGAACCAGCGCACCAGCGCCTCGACCGCGTCGAAACGGCCGGTGCTCAGCGTGACGATCGGCTGGTAGTACACGGTGAACTGCTCGGCGGCGAGGGCGGCGCGCAGCCGGTCGATCAGCTCGGTGCGCTCCAGCTGCCGCTCGCGCAGGCCGGCGTCGTAGGTCACCGCCCGGTCCCGGCCCGCGGCCTTGGCCTCGTACAGGGCCAGATCGGCGTCGCTGAGGGCGTCGGTGCTGCCGGCCGAGCCGGCCAGCCGGCATACCCCGATGCTGATCGTCACGTGCAGGCGGTGACCGTGGATGTCGGCGGGCCGCCGCACCGCGGTCAGGATGTCCGCACACCGGTTGCCGACCGCCTCGGCGTCACCGCACGGCATCAGGACGGCGAACTCGTCGCCACCGAGGCGGGCGAGCAGCGCGCCGGGCCCCACGGTGTGCCGCAGCCGCTGACCGAGGGCGACCAGCAGCGCGTCCCCGATCGGGTGACCCAGGCTCTCGTTGATGTGCTTGAAGCCGTCGACGTCCAGCAGCAACAGGCAGCCGGGGTCGTCGTGGTGCGCCCGGGCGCGCAGCTCACGGTCCAGGTGCAGGCGGTTGGGCAGTCCGGTCAGCGGATCGTGCAGGGCGAGGTGGCTCATCTCCCGTTGCAGCGTGGCCTGGTACTCCACGGCGTCCTGCAGGTCGTCCGCGCGCCGCCGGGCCAGGGCACTGGCGCTGGTCAGGCGGGCGATGAGCAGGACGGAGGTGACCGCGGTGGCGCCCAGCGGCAGGAAGACGTCGATGACGTCGAGCTCTCCCTCGGCGATGTCCTGCACCAGGGCGTAGCAGGTGGCCGCCGGGCCGATCAGCACGACCGTCAGCAGACCGGCCATGGTCCACCGGCCGTTTCCCGGCGGCAGGCGGCTCTCGTCGGCGCCGGACTCGACGGCCATGGACGGGTGCAGGGCGGCCGCGCCGAGCAGCACCAGGAACATCAGCCAGCCGGCGGCGCTGAAGGTCGATCCGGCCCACCGGCCGCCGGCCAGCACAGCGACGATGTAGGCCACGTCCGCGGCGAGGACCACGACGACGGCCAGCACCAGGAACAGCTGGGCGCGGCTCAGCGCCCGCGTGGTGAAGCGCAGCCGCACCACCATGGTGAGGACGATCAGGTCCAGGAACGGGTACGCGAGCACGGCGGCGCCGGCCGACCAGTCGTCGCGGTCGTTCATGAACGGATCCAGCAGGAAGACCCAGGCGAGCACGACCGCCGTGCAGGCCACGATGCCCGCCTCACTCATGCCCGCCAGCGCCGCCCCCCGGCGCCGGGATGCCGACAGGGCCGCCACGGCGGCGGCGACCAGCAGGTACATCG
>NZ_JBEZGQ010000573.1:0-5473 GCF_040650095.1 Actinoplanes sp. NPDC048791
CACCGCCGGGCGGCGGGTGCCCGGTGGGGCGACGAGGTCGGCCGGGCAGTCGTGCAGGCGCGGGCCGACGACGGCTCGTCACCGGTACGCACCCAGCCGGCGGGGACGGGACCGGGGGTGTTCCGGGCGGAGTGGTCCGGGGTGCAGTACCGCGACGTGCGCCCGTTCGCCGTCCGTGACCCGGCCGCGTACGTGCCCGGCCCGCCGCCGGCCCTGGACAGCGTCGAGTACGCGGCGGCGTTCGCCGAGGTCGCAGTGCTGGGGGACGCCGCTGTGCCGGCACCGGAGCTGCTGGCGACGTATCAGTTCTGGTCGGTCCCGGCGGGCTCCGACCAGCCGCCGGGCGAGTGGCTGCGGATCGCGCTGACTGTGGGCGGCGATCTGTCGCTGGCCCGGGGGACGCGGATGACGGCGCTGGTGAGCATGGCGCTGGCGGACTCCACGGTGACGACCGTGCGGACAAAGGAGACGTACCGGCACTGGCGGCCGACGACCGCGATCCGCGAGGCCGACACCGACGGCAACCCGCTGACCACGGCGAACCCGACGTGGTCGGCGCGGGCGGGTTCGGTGGGAGGCAGCCCGGAGTGGACGTCGGGGCACAGCTCGTACAGCAACGCGGGGGCTACGGTGCTGGCCGGGTTCTTCTGCTCGGACAACGTGCGCTTCACGCACGTGAGCGACACGGCGCCGGGTGGGCAGGCCCGCAGCTATCCGAGCTTCTCGGCGGCTGCGACGGAGGCGGGGCGGTCGCGGGTGTTCGGCGGCCAGCATTTTGCGTTCAGCGACCGGGCCGGCCAGGGGATCGGCCGAGGCGTCGGGGATGAGGTGCTGGCCACCCGGCTGCTGCGGGTCCATGGGAGCACCCACGTCGGCTCTTGTCCGCGCTGATCGCCGCGCGGCCATAATGACCGACCATGGACCTGGACGACTACCAGCGCGGTGCCCTCCGCACCGCCGCTCCCCGTGACAAGAAGAACGAGCTGCTCCACCTGGTCCTCGGCCTGGTCGGCGAATCCGGGGAGATCGCCGAGAAGTTCAAGAAGTGGGTCCGCGACCTCGACAGCGACGAGTCCCGGATCGACCGCGACGACATCACCAAGGAACTCGGGGACGTGCTCTGGTACGTGGCGGTGCTGGCCGACTACCTCGACCTCTCACTGGACGACATTGCGCAGGCCAACCTGGCCAAACTGGCCAGCCGGCAACACCGTGGCGTGCTGAGCGGCAGCGGCGACGAGCGCTGACCCGTCAGTTGTTGCCGGTGCCCGTGCCGCCGCCGTCCTCGCCGCCGCCGCCACCTTCCGGCGGTGGCGGCTCGGTCGTGGGCGCCGCCGGGGTCGTGGTGGCCGGCTCGGTCTGGGGCGGCGTGGTCGTCTTGTCCGGGGTCGGGGACGAGGACGTGGAGGCCGACGTCGACACCGACTTGCTGGGGGACGGCTTCTGGGTGGGCCGCTGGGTGTTGGCCGGCGGGTTCACCGGGCGGGGAGCATCGGTCGTCTCGGTCGGCTCCACCGGCGCTTCGGTCTCGTCGTCGGCTGTGGCCGACTCGGTCGGCACGATGGTGTTCGGCTTCTGGTCCGCGTCGGCGTTGCCGTCCTGCAGGGCGATCGCCAGGGCCAGGCCGCCGGCCAGGATGAACAGGCCGATCACGGTGAGCAGGACGGCGAGCTCGTTCCTCGTCCGGCCGCGCTTGCGGGGCGGGGCCTGCACCGGGGGTGCGGCTTCGAGCAAATTGCGCTGGCCCGGCATGGTGCGGCGGGGCGCGGCCGGGCTCATCGGCCTGGTCAGCGAGGTGCCGCTCATCGACGTGCCGGTCTGTCCCAGGCCGGTGCCGGTCAGTCCCGCACCGCCCGGTCCCGCACCGGCCAGTCCTGCGCCGGTCAGGCCGGCGCCGCCCAGAGCCGTGCCGGTGGTCGACGGGCCGTGCATCGTCGGGCGGCGCAGGGCCGTGCCCGTCATCGAGGTGCCGGTCTGCGAGCGCCAGTCGAGGGTGCCGGCGGCGGCCAGCGCGGCCGCGGCGAACTCGGCGGCGTCGGCGAAGCGGTCGTCCGGGTGCTTGGCCATCGCGCGGCTGATCAGCTCGCGGACGGCCGGCGGCACGGTGGTCTCGGGCAGCGGCTCCGGGTCGTCCTCCAGGTGGCGCAGCGCCACCTGCAGAGCGTTGTCGCCGTCGAACGGCGGGTGGCCGGCCAGGCAGTGGTAGGCGACCGCGCCGAGCGCGTACACGTCGGTGGCCGGGGTGACGTTGCCCTTGGCGACCTGCTCGGGTGCCATGTACAGCGCGGTGCCGACGATCGCGTTGAGGCCGGTCACGCTGGTCACGGCGGCGGAGCGGGCCACGCCGAAGTCGACCAGGATCACCGTGCCGTTGGGCTTGACGATCAGGTTGCCCGGCTTGACGTCGCGGTGCACGGTGCCGTTCTCGTGGGCGGCGTGCAGGGCCTCGGCCGCCTGCGCCACGATCGACATCGTCTCGGCGACGCCCAGGCGGCCCTGCTCCTTGAGCCGGGCCGAGAGCGGCTCGCCGTCGACGTACGCCATCACGAGGTACGCGCAGTTGTCCTCGTCGTTGGCGTCACCGGCGCTGTAGTCGTACACCTCGACGACGCCGGGGTGCCGGAAGGCAGCCATCATCCGCGCCTCGCCGTAGAAGCGGGCGGCGAACTCCGGGTCGGACAGCATGGCGCTGCGCAGCACTTTGACGGCGATCGTGCGGCCGAGCACCACGTCGGTGCCACGCCACACGTCACCCATGCCACCCGTGGCGATGCGCTCGTCCAACCGGTAGCGGTTGTCCAGGAGACTTCCCGAACTGAGCACCAGCGGACCTATCTACTCGGGTGTCGCCACGGACGGATGACGCGGAACGGGGGCCCGGCTGCGAGCCGGGGCCAACTGTACAGATTCACGTCACCTCCAGGCGAGGTCGGTCGGTCGCCGGCCGGGCGTGGTGCCGGCTCATCGGCGGGTCAGCGGCGGCACCGTCCGGCCCGCCGCGGAGTCGGTGATCAGCTGGTCGAGGCGCCGCTGCCGGGTTTCCGGCCGTTTGGCGCCGACCACCCAGTGCACGGCGGCCCGGCGGTAGGACGCGGGCTGCGCCGAGAACCATTTCCATGCCGCCTCCTCGCCCTCGAACCGGGCAGTCTGCTCAGCGTCGAGCACCGCGTCGGCGGGCTGCTCGTACGAATACGCCGCCACCCGTTCGGGCTTGCGGGATTCGAAGGCGTGCAGCCCAGCCGGGTGCATCCGCCCCGCCGCGGTCAGCTCGGCGATCTTGGCCACGTTGATCGCGCTCCACACGCTGCCCTTGCGCCGCGGGGTGAACCGGACCTGGTAGCGCTCGTCGTCGATGCGGCGCCCGATGCTGTCGATCCAGCCGAAGCACAGCGCCTGCTCGATCGCCTCGGTGTGCTGCACCGTGGGCCGGCCGGTGTGCTTCTTGTAGTAGCCCACCAGCAGCTCGGGCGCGTCGGAGTGATGCTCCAGGAACCAGGCACGCAGCTCGGCGGCGTCGGCGAAGAACACGGGCTCCATGGCCAAGAGCCTAGGCGCGGGGTCCGACAGAAAACAGCGACCGCCGGGCGGCAAAGGGCTCCGTCCGGCGGCCGCCGCCGGTCAGTTGTCGTAGGTCGGTGTGACCACTACCACCGCGTCGGGCTCGGACTCGGCCAGTTCCAGCTGCTCGTTCTCCGCCTGGCGCTCCAGCGCGGCCCGGGCGGTGGTCGCGGCGGCCCAGCCCAGCGCGACGCCGAGCAGGCCGGCGCCGATGAGCAGGCCCCAGGGCAGGCCCGGCTTGCGACCGGCCAGCGCGTTCGCGGCCAGGTTGGCGCGCTCGTACGCCTCGTCGCTCACCACGGCGAGCTTGGCGGCGGCCTTGTCGGCCAGCTTGCTGCTCTTCTTGCCGGCCTGGCCGGCGAGCTTGCTGCTCTGCTTGCCGGCCTTGTCGGCGAGCTTGGTGGCGGTGGCCGCGGCGACTGCCGCCTTGGCGCTGGCCAGGTCGGCGGTGTGCTTGCCGGCGTCCTTGGCGCTCTCGCCGGCGCCCGCCATCGCGGACGACAAGTAGTCCCAGGCCTGCGCGGCTGTGCGCTCGGCAGTGTTCTTACGAGAGAGCATCTCCTCGGTACCTCCTGCGATCGCCGGTGCCGGCGGGTGGGTCGTCGACTTGTCGAACGTGCCCATGCGCCACGAAAAGCAAACGTACCGGTGAACGGGCCACGTCAGTCGGATGTGGACAGCGTCACGTCGGATAAAACGGTGGACATCGCTGGGTACGCTTGCGTCGGTTCACACGGGGCACACAGGTGTCTGCCAGGTTCACGCACTACGGTTCGAGCAGTTTCACCGAACCCGACGGGGGTAGTCATCGCCGCCCCCGACGACAGCGGCATCAGGTACGGCCGCCGTCGTGCAGAGGAGAAGACGCTCGGGGCATCCCGGGCGGGTGGAGGTAGTGGCGTGACGCTGTCGATAACGACGTCGACACTCCCCGCAGGGGTGGTGGAGATCTCCCCAGCGGGTGAGATCGACGTCGAGAACGCGTACGAGATCAAGGACGCCGTGGCGGGTCAGCTCGCCGCAGGGCGTCCCGAGCGCATCGAGCTCGACATGCACGGCGTGACCTTCATCGATTCCGTGGGCATCAGTGCCCTGGTCGCGGCGTTCCAACTGGCCAGCGTCAGCGGCGTCAAGCTGATCGTCACGCGTCCCAGCCGGTTCGCGCACCGTCAGCTCTGGGTCACCGGCCTGCTCGGCCTCTTCGGCGCACCCCAGCCGTGCGCGGATTGTGACGAGCCTTCTCATCAGCCCCTCGTGTCCGGCGCCTGACCGCGAGTGATCATGGAAGTTAAGCCTTCCTGAGGCGGCTTGTCCGGGTCTCGGCGGTAGGGGATAGTGCCCTGCGTGGCGAAACTTCCGATGGGCACCGCCATCCTCCGGCGATATGTGCTGATCGGCGCCATCGGCCAGGGGGGTGTCTCGACCGTCTACTCGGCCGTCGACGCCCGCCAGGGGCGCAAGCTGGCGGTGAAAGTGCTGGCCCCGAGCCTGGCCGACGACGTGCAGGCCCGCGAGGACGTACGGCGCGAGGCCCTGATCACCGACCGGCTGCGGCACCCGAGCGTGCCCCGGGTCTTCGAGTACGGCGAGGCGCCGCTGCCCGACGGCAGTGTGGTGCCGTACGTGGTGCTGGAGTTGCTGGCCGGGGTGCCGCTCACCGAGCGGCTGGCCCGGGGGCGGCTGGACTGGCCGGAGGCTGTGCGGATCGCCGCTACGGCCGCTGACGTGCTGGCCGTGGCGCACCGGCGGGGCGTGGTGCACCGGGACCTGACCGCCCGCAACATCATGGTCAGCCCGGCCGGCATCAAGATCATCGACTTCGGCCTGGCCACGGCCGCGCTGCGCACCGGCGACTCCGGCGCCCACCCGGTCGTGATCCGCCGCAGCGCCTCCCGCGAGGCCCCCACCCGCGCGG
>NZ_JBEZGQ010000574.1:0-5467 GCF_040650095.1 Actinoplanes sp. NPDC048791
TGACGGGCTGGCCGAGGGGCTGGGCGACTCGCTCTCCTCCGGCTCCTCCCGCTCGCCCTTGACCTCGCTGCGTGAGCTCGTCTTCTTCTTCCTGCCGACGCTGTTCAACTTCGTCTACGCCTTCACCGACTGGTCCGGTTTCAAGGCCGCGATCAACCCGGTCGGCCTGGCCAACTTCACCGAGCTGGCGTCCAACGGCAGCCTGTTCCGCGCCCTGCGGATCACCCTGCTGTACGCCGTCCTGGTCGCGATCTTCCAGAACGTCTTCGGCTTCGCGCTGGCCGTCCTGCTGGAACGCGACACCCGGCTGAACCGGATCGCCCGGGTCTTCCTGCTCATCCCCGTGCTGATGTCCGCACTGGCGGTCGGCTACATCTTCCAGGCGCTGCTCAAGCCGCAGGGCAGCCTGAACCAGCTCATCGGCGGCGTGCTGGGGCATCCGTTCGACTACGCCTGGCTCGGCGACACCACCTGGACCATCGTGGTCGTCTCGGTCATCCACGGCTGGAAGTGGATGGGCCTGTCGATGCTCATCTACCTGGCCGGGCTCAAGACGATCCCGGAGGACGTCATCGAGGCCGCCCGGATCGACGGCGCGTCGCGCTGGTACGCCTTCTGGCGGGTCCGGGCGCCGCTGCTGGCCCCGGCGGTCACCTTCAACGTGGCCACCGCGCTGCTCGGCTCGATGAACGGCTTCGACATCGTGCAGGCGACCACCGGCGGCGGACCGGCGCGGACCACCGAGATCCTCAACATCTTCATCTTCCGGACCTTCGGCCAGGGCCTGTTCGCCCAGGCCACCACGATGAGCCTGATGCTGTTCCTGCTGGTGGCCCTGCTCGCGTTCCCCGTCATTTATCTGCTGCGCAAACGGGAGGAGATCCTGTGACCGGCCTCAGCGACGCGGCGCTCTGGCGCCGGCTGCAACCGGTGGTGACGACCGTGCTGGTGGTGGCCGTGATCGGCGTGCCGCTCTGGCTGGTGGTGATGACCGCCGGCAAGAGCCAGGGCGAGGCGCTGAACCCGGACCTCTCCCCGCCCGGCCACTGGCAGCTGCTGGCCAACGTCCGGCAGGTGTGGGTGGACGGCGACGTGCCCGCGGCCTTGCTGGGCAGCCTGCTCGTCGTCGTGCCGACGGTCGCCGGGGTGCTGACGTTCGGGTCGATGGCGGCGTGGGTACTGGCCCGGCGCGCCACCCGCCTCAACGCCGTGCTGTACGCGATCGGCATCAGCGGCATCGTGCTCCCGCCGGCGGTCGTCACGGTGGTGCTGCTGCTGCGCCAGCTCGGCCTGGCCGGCACCGCGGTCGGGATGATCGGCGTCTACCTCGGCATCTACCTGTCCACGGTGATCTTCTTCGTCACCGGCTTCGTCCGCACGATCCCGCCCGCGCTGGAGGAGGCGGCGCAACTGGACGGGGCCGGCCCGGTGCTGGTCTTCCGCCGCATCGTGCTGCCGATGCTGCGCCCGGTGCTGGCCACCGCCACGATCCTGGTCTGCCTGTACGTCTGGAACGACGTCTTCTACGCCTTCTTCGTGGTCGGCGGGCGCCTGGACACCCTGCCCCTGAACCTGTTCCGGGTGGCGAGCGCGGGGCTCTACCTGAACAACTG
Source organism: Actinoplanes sp. NPDC048791 (assembly GCF_040650095.1). Taxonomy (NCBI): domain Bacteria; kingdom Bacillati; phylum Actinomycetota; class Actinomycetes; order Micromonosporales; family Micromonosporaceae; genus Actinoplanes; species Actinoplanes sp. NPDC048791. The sequence continues at coordinate 1,614 of NZ_JBEZGQ010000574.1, forward strand.
GCACCTCATCTTCACGTACGTGATCCTGATGAGCCTGCCGCTCGTGGTGGTCTTCGCCGTCGCCCAGCGCCGGATCATCTCCGGCATCACCAGCGGCGCGGTGAAGTGAGCCCCGGCGCCCGTCGGCACCCCGGTCAGGGCTTGAGGACGATCTTCTCGCAGTTGTCCTGCTTGTTCTTGAAGATGTCGAAGCCGTGCTCCGCCTCTTCGAGCGGCAGGGTGTGGGTGATGATCCGGGTCGGATCGAGCTCGCCGCGCTCGATGCGCTGCAGCAGCGGCTTCATGTAGCGCTGGACGTGGCACTGCCCGGTGCGCAGGGTCAGTGACCGGTTCATCCAGGCGCCCGCGGGGAACTTGTCCAGCAGGCCGCCGTACACGCCGATCACCGAGACCACGCCGCCGCTGCGGCACGACAGGATCGCCTGGCGCAGTGCGTGCGGTCGCTCGGTCTCCGAGCGCACGGCCTGCTTGACCCGGTCGTACGCGGCGATGTGGGCACTGCCGTGGGTGGCCTCCAGGCCGACCGCGTCGATGCACTTGTCCGGTCCCCGCCCGCCTGTCAGTTCCAGCAGCGTCGACCGCACGTCGACCTCGTCGAAGTTCACCGGCACGTGCCCGGCCTGTTCGGCCATCTGCAGCCGGTACGGCTCCTTGTCGATCGCGATGACCTTCGCGGCGCCGAGGACCCGGGCACTGTCCATGGCGAACTGCCCGACCGGGCCGGCGCCCCACACCGCCACCACGTCGGAGGGCTGGATGTCACACATCTCGGCACCCATGTAGCCGGTGGGCAGGATGTCGGACAGGAACAGCACCTGCTCGTCGCTCAGGTCCGACTCGATCCGCAGCGGGCCGACGTCGGCGAACGGCACCCGCGCGTACTGGGCCTGACCGCCCGCGAAGCCGCCGGTCAGATGCGAGTAGCCGAAGATCCCAGCGACCGGGTGGCCGAACATCTTCTCCGCGATCCCGGCGTTGGGATTGGTGTTCTCGCAGCACGAGTACAACTCGGCGGCGCACGCAGCGCACGCCCCGCAGGCGATCGGGAACGGCACCACGACCCGGTCCCCGACCCGCAGACGGTCACCGTCGACGCCCGAGCCGACCTCGACCACCTCACCCATGAACTCGTGGCCCAGCACGTCGCCGTCCTGCATCGTCGGCACATAGCCGTCGACCAGGTGCAGGTCCGAGCCGCAGATCGCGGTGGAGGTGATCCGGACGATGGCGTCGCGCTGGTTCAGGATCTTCGGGTCCGGCACGTCGCGGACCTCGACCTTGTTCCGGCCCGCCCAGGTGTTCGCCCTCATGCCTCTGCTCCCTTCTCGAGCTCGGCGTCCGACAAGGGCTGCGCCGGACGCTGCGGGAATTCCTTGCGGGCGCGCTTGCCCCACGGGGCGCCGTCGGAGCGGACCACCTCGCCGGTCTCCAGCACCTGCTTGAGCCGGCGCAGGTCGTCGTCGAGCTGCTGGTGCGGTTCCTCGCCGAAGTACTTCGCGACCGCTTTGCCGATCGCGCCGCCCGGGATGTCGTAGATCAGCACGACGTGGACCTCGGTGCTCACCCCGTCCGGGGCGGGCACGAACCGGACCGTGCCGGCGTTGGGCACGTCGGCGTGGCCGGTCGAGCGCCACGCGATCTTCTCGCCCGGGGCCTCGTCGGTGATCTCCGCGTCCCACTCGACATCCGTGCCGAACGGGGCAGCGGCGGACCAGTGACTCGTCCGCTCACCGGTGGCGCGGACCTGTTCGAGATGCGCCATGAAGGTGGGGAGATTCTCCAGGTCGCGCCAGAACTCGTACACCTGCGACGCGGGTTTGCGGATGGTTGTCGTGGCCGTCAGTTCCATGGATCCTCCTTCGCTTATCTCAGCCGGGCTACCCGCCCAAAATCCGCCTAAACCGCCTACCGGCCGACCGGATGCGGACCGGGGCATGAAGCGCCCGAATTGAGGAATGCTGGTGCGGAGAGCCCGGTGGACGGTGAGGAGAATTGATGACCCACAGTGAACAGCGCCCGGAAATTGTCGTCGGTCTGGTGGCCACTCCGCCCGACCACCCGGCCCGGGTCGCCGGGCAGCTCACCACGGAGCTGGCCGACCGGCTCGCCGAGCGGGTGGACGCCGACGTGCGCTGGACCGTCCGGGAGGGCTGGGGTGAGGTCGCGCCGCGCCGCGACGGCGGCGCTGAGGCGCTGCTCGACGATCTTGCCCGCCGGCGTACCGACGACGGCTGGGACGTCGCGGTCTGCCTGACCGACCTGCCGCTGCACTCCGACCGGCAGCCGCTGGTGGCGCAGGCCTCGGCTCAGCGCCGGGTCGCGGTGGTGTCGCTGCCCGCGCTGGGACTGCGCCAGCTGACCGCCGTCCGCACGGCCGTTCCTGAGCTCGTCGGCCGGTTGCTCGCCGACGGTTCCGACCGGCGGGTTCCGCGGGCGGGCCGGGAACCGGCCGGGCCGGCGGACCGGATCGCCGCCGTTCATCGGGTGGTCGGCGACGGCGACGGCGGAGACCTGCGCTACGTCGCCTCGCGGCTGACCGGCCGGGTGCGGCTGCTGACCGGTATGGTCCGCGCCAACCGCCCGGGGCGCGCTCTGCTGGGCCTGTCCAAGCTGCTGGTCGGCGCCTTCGGCACGGCCGCGATCGCGCTCACCACCTCCACCATCTGGCAGATGGGCGACGCCCTCGGCGGACTCCGGCTCACGGTCGTCATGCTGCTCGGGCTGACCGCGCTGGTGGCCTGGCTGATCGTCGCGCACGACCTGTGGGAGAAGCCGGACCGGGAGACACCGGCCGAGCTGGCCCGGATATTCAACCTCGGCACCGTCCTCACCCTGGCCCTGGCCACGACGGTGTCCTACGTCGTGCTGTTCATCGGAACGGTGCTCGCCGCGGCCCTGCTGATCGACACCTCCGTGCTGGAACAGACTCTGCAACGGCCGGCCCGCGTCGTGGACTACCTGACCCTCGCCTGGATCATCAGCTCCCTGGCCACCGTCGGCGGAGCGATCGGCTCCGGGCTGGAGGACGAGGAGACGGTCCGGGCCGCCGCCTACGGCTACCATCCCGAGCCCGGCGGCTGGCACGACGACAAAGATCGCTCCGACCGCCACGATTGAGTGATCCACAGCACTAAAGTTTCCGGTTTGGAAAACTTGCTGGTTCGGAAAAAAGACGTAGCGTCAAGGTCATGACGGACGAGCTCGGGCTGCGCGAGCGCAAGAAGCTGGCGACCCGCCGGGCTCTCTGCGACGCCGCGCTCAAGCTGGCCCTCGACGAGGGGGTCGCGACCCTCACCCCCGAGCGGATCGCCGAGGAAGTGCACGTCTCCCCGCGGACGTTCCGCAACTACTTCTCCAGCAAGGAGGAGGCGATCGTCGCCGGGCTGCGGGACCGGGCCCACGAGGTCGCCGACAATCTGCGCAGGCGGCCCGCCGACGAGTCCATCTGGGATTCGTTGCGGGCCGTGCTGCTGCCGTCGGTCGAGACCGGGATGCCCGGGCACGACCTGATGAACCTGCTCGGGCTCATCCGCTGCCACCACGCACTGCTGGCCGAGCACCTCACCGGCTTCGAGGACCTCAGCCGGCGGATGGCCGAGGTCATCGCCGAGCGCACCGGCACGGACGTGCAGCGCGATGTCTACCCGCGGCTGCTGGCCGACGCGTCGGGCATCGCGCTCAAGACCAGCCTGGGCCTGTGGGCCACCGGCACCACCGGGCGCAGCCTCGCCGACATCTTCGGCGAGGCCCTCGACCTGCTCAGCCGGGGCCTGCCGATCCCGGCCCCGGCGCACTCCGCGGATACCGGCCCGCCGCTCGGCTGAGCCTTCCCCCGCTCCACACCCCGCCCTCCG
>NZ_JBEZGQ010000575.1:0-5463 GCF_040650095.1 Actinoplanes sp. NPDC048791
TCGCGCCCCCTGCGCCACGACCCCCGCCACCGCGGGTTTCGGCGGCGATCTTCCTCCCCCGCCCGTACCTTCCGAACAACCGGGTCCGGCGGGGCGGCCCGCGGTGCCGGCCAGGTGCTGCACGACGGTGGTGAGGATGAGCCGCTGACCGGCCGGGGTCGGGTGCACCCCGTCGGGCTCCAGCAGTTCCCCGGGCACCCGGGCCCACGTGACGTCGTGCAGGCCGATCGCCCGGGCGTCGATCCGGTGGACCCGGGCCGCGATGTCGGCCACCGCGGCCGCGTCCCAGCTCAACGGCAGGCCCGCGAAGAAGGTCCCGGCGGCCGGACCGTCGACGGCCGGCGGGGTGATGAGTGTGACGCCCGCCTTCAGCTCACGGGTGATGAGGTCGGCCAGCGCCCGCAGGTTGCGTTCCGTCTCCCGGCCGGTGGCCATGGAGTATCCCGGCGTCCGGCCGTGCCGCCGGGCGTCGTTGGTGCCCAGCATCAGCAGCACGTGGGTGGGCCGGGCCGCTTCCAGCAGGTCGAAGCGTTCCAGCACATCGGCGGTCGTGTTGCCGCTGAGCCCGAGATTTTGCAGGGTGAAACCGCCGGGGCCGGCCGCCGCGACGGCCGCGGTGAGCATCTCGAACCAGCCGACCCGGTCCGCGGTGATCGAGTCGCCGACGGCCACGACGCGGTCACCGGCCCGGAAGGGCAGCGCCTCGATCGCCGCCCGCAGCCGGTCGTCGGCGAGCAGGTCCGCCGCGGCCCGGCCGGCCTCGGCCCGCAGGGCCTCGATCCCGGCGGCGACCTCCTCCGGGCCGATGGCCAGCATCCCGGCGAGCAGGTCGTGGTGGACGGTCGCGGCCACCGGGTGGCGGGCCAGCATCGGCCAGTTCTCCGTACGGGTGTAGCGCAGGAACTGCCTGCGGTCGTGGTCGGTGGTCATCCCTTGAGCGAGCCCTGCAACAGAGCGGCGACGAAGCGGCGCTGGAAGATCAGGAAGATGGCCAGGGTCGGCGTCAGGATGAGCAGCGAGCCGGCGCACAGCAGCGGGATGTCCGTGCCCCACTGACCCTGGAACGCGCCGAGCGCACCGGCCATCGTCCGTTTCGCCGGATCGTCGACCAGCACGATGGCGAGCAGGAACTGGTTCCAGGTCCACAGGAACAGCAGGATGCCCAGCGACGTCAGGGCCGGCCGGGCCAGCGGCACGTGCACCCGCCAGAACAGCTGCCAGGTGTTCGCCCCGTCGATGCGCGCCGCCTCGGAGAGCTCGTCGGGCATGGTCACGAAGTGCGCGCGCATCCACAGCACCGAGAACGGCATGAACAGGCCGATGAGCGGCAGGATGATGGCCCATCTGGTGTTCAGTAGGCCCATGTCGCGCACCTGGTAGTACAGCGGGGTGATCAGGCCCTCGAAGGGCAGGGTGAGCCCGAGGACGAAGACCAGGAAACCGAGCCGGTGGCCCGGCATCCGCAGATGCCCGAAGGCGAAGCCGGCCATGGTGCCGAACACGATCGAGACCGGTACGACGCCGAGCACGATCAGCGCACTCGACAGCAGCAGCCGTTCCATGTTGGCGGCCTGGAACGCGTCGACGAAGTTGCCCCACTGCGGGCTGCTGGGCCAGGACAGCCCGTCCGGATAGGTCCCGGACGGGTGCAGGGCGGTGACGAACAGGCTCACGAACGGCAGCACGGTCAGCACCATGAGCAGGACGAGCAGGACCCGCCCGGTCAGGGTCTCGCGACGGGTGACGATCATCGGGTGCCGTCCCTGGTGAGCCGTTGGATCGGGAGGACGCAGAGCAGGACCAGCACGGTCAGGGCGACGGCGAGCGCCGAGGCCATGCCGACCTCCCGCTCGGCGAAGGCCAGGTAGTAGATCTCCAGGCCGGGCACCATGGTGGCGTTGCCGGGGCCTCCCTGGGTGGAGACGTAGATGATGTCGAAGCTGGCCAGGGCGGAGATCACCGTGACCGTGACGCACACCCCGATCTCCTGGCGCAGGCCGGGCAGCGTGATCGAGCGGAACTCGCGGAACGGGCCGGCGCCGTCGAGCCGCGCCGCCTCGTACAGGGAATTGTCGATCTTGCTCATGCCGGCCAGCAGCAGCAGGGTGCACAGGCCGATCTGAACCCAGGCGCCGATCACCCCGACCGCGGGCAGTGCGGTGCCGAAGTCACCGAGCCAGGCCCGGGTCAGCGAGCCCAGGCCGATGGCGGAGAGCAGCTGGTTGATCAGGCCGGTGGTCGAGAGCAGCCAGGTCCACATGATGCCGGCGGCCACCAGCGGGATGACCTGGGGCAGGAACAGCACGGTCCGGGCGACCAGGGCCAGCCGGCTCTGGGCGATCTGCCGGATGGTCGCCGCGACCGCCAGTCCCAGCAGCACCGGCACGAAGCTGAAGAACAGGATCAGCTCGAAGGCGTGCAGGATGGTGGCGGACAGCTCCGAGTCGGTGAACAGCCGGACGTAGTTGTCCAGGCCGATCCATTTAGCCGCGCCGATGCCGTTCCAGTCGTAGAAGGAGTACTGGACGGTGAGCAGCAGCGGGCGGATGACGAAGGTCAGGTAGACCACGACGGCGGGCAGGGCGAAGAGCCAGCCGAGCCAGGCCGAGCGGGGGCGGCGCGTGCACCGCCCCCGCTCCTTGGCCGGTTCCGCCGTCGCAGCGAGAGGTCCGGCCATCGGGTCAGCCCTTGACCTGACTCTCGTAATCCTTCTGCACCGCGGTCAGCAGGCCCTGCGGTGTCTGCTGACCGGCGGCCAGCTTCTGCAGCTGCGGGGTCCAGCTCTTGGCGTAGATGGCTCCGGTGGCGTTGGCGATGAAGTCCATGGCGCCGTTGTCCTTACCGATCGTCGCCCCGGCGGCCAGGGTGCTCGCCGTGACGGTGTCCTGGCCGACGGCGGGCATGTAGGCGTCGGTCGGGCCCATCGGGTGCGAGCCGCCGACCTTCACGCCGATGTCGCGCGCCTTCTGGTCGGTGGCGACCCAGTTGAGGAAGAACGCGGCGCAGTCGGCGTTCTTGGACTTGGCGCTGATGCCGTACGTCAGCGGGGCCGACATCGCGGCCTGCTTGCCGCCCGCCTGCGCCGGTGGCATGAGGAGGAAGCCGGCGTTGCCGGCCATCTGCTTGTCGAGGTTGCCGGATTCCCAGTCGCCGCTGAAGATGAACAGGTTCTTGCCGCCGATGAAGCGGCTCATCATCATCGCGTAGTCCTGCGAGTTGATGTCCGGGGCCAGGTAGCCCGCCTTGATCCACTTCTCCAGGTGCTGCGTCGCCTGCAGGTTGCCCGGCGTGTTGATGGTGGCGCCCTGCTTGTTGAAGATCCAGTCGTTGATCGGGGCGGTCTCGCCGTACGCCGCCATCAGGTTCTGCAGCGGGAACGCGAGACCGCCGGTGGCGCCGCCGTTGAACTGGTTGATCGGGGTGATGCCGGCATCCTTGGCCTTCTGCAGCACGGCGTCGAACTCGGCCAGCGTCTGCGGCGGCTGGGTCATCCCGACCTGGGCAGCGAGCTTCTTGTTGTAGAAGATCCCGGTCATGCTGAAGTTGAGGCCCATCGCGTAGAGCGGGCCGGCGCCGCGCTCGCCGTTGCTGCCGAAGCGCATCTGTTCGAGCTGCGAGGCCGGCCACTTGTCCCAGCCGTACGCCGAGGCGTAGGTGTCCAGGTTGAGCAGCAGGTTGTCCTTGGCCAGCTCCGACATCTGCGGTATGCGCATGAGGTCCGGCGGATCGTCTGACAGCACGCGCGGGGCGTTCTGGGTGATCACGGCGAACTGGTCCTCGCGGATGTCCCACTTGACGTTCGGGAACTGCGCGGTGAACGCGTCGGCCAGGGTCTTCGGCAACGGGAAGCCGGTCTCGAAGTAGCCCTTCAGGGTCACCGGCTCCGTGCCGCACGTCGTCTTGACGGCGGCCGGGGCGCTCGCGCCGGCGCTGGGGGCATCACCACCGGGCGCGCTGCACGCCGCCGCGGCGAGCGCACCGGACAGGGCGAGGATCGCGAACAGGGGCCGGGTACGACCGGCGGGGTGCCGGCCGGACGGGGTAAGGGTCATGAGCACTCCTCAGTGGACGGGTGAAGCGGTCAGCGGTTCGTGGGCTGCGGGAGGGTGTGCAGGCGCCGGAGCGCGGTGACGACGTCCTGCTGCCAGGTGGCGGCCGGAGGCCAGGTGCCGGTCAGCGCGAGCGATCCGTGCACCGCTCCCGGGTAGAGCTCGAACGACACCGGGACTCCGGCGTCGCGCAGCCGGTGGGCGTACCGCTCGCCCTCGAGCCGCAGCGGGTCGTGCTCGGCGCTCATGATCCGTGCGGGCGGCAGACCGGTCAGGTCGGTGGCGAACAGCGGTGAGACGACCTCGTCGCGCCGGTCGTGCTCCGGGCCGAGGTAGAGATCGCCGCAGAGCCGCATGTCGTCGACCGTGATGCCGTAGTCGTCGGAGAGGCCGGACCGGCGCATGGTGTCCAGGGTCAGGTCCAGCGGCGGCACCTCGAGCAGTTGCCGGGCGAGGCGCGGGCCGCCGCGGGCCCGGGCGAGCAGCGTGACGGCGGCGGCCAGGTTCGCGCCCGCCGAGATCCCGCCGACGGCGACGCGTTCCGGGTCCGCACCGAGCTCCCCGGCGTGTTGCACCGCCCAGCTCAGCCCGGCGTAGCAGTCCTCCAGCGGCGCCGGGAAGGGGTGCTCGGGCGCCAGCCGGTAGTCGACCGCCACGACGACGCACTCGGCGCGGCGGCTGCGGTCGTGACACATCGCGTCGTTGACCTTCTCGTCGACGGAGCCCAGCCAGAAGCCGCCGCCGTGCAGGAAGACGTAGAGCGGGAGCGGACCGGTGGCGGTGGCCGGCCGGTAGACCCGGACCCGGATGGCGCCGACCGGGAAGTCCCGGACTCCGACCGGCACCGCGGGCGCGCCGAACTTGGCGAAGATCTCGTCCGAGCCCCGGTGGATGGCCGCCCGCCGCTGCGCCACGGGCGCATCGGGGTCGCCGGAGTCCGGCTTCGTCGCCAGGAAGACCTCGACCGCGTCGGCCAGTCCCATCGCCACTCCCTCGGGTGCCGGGCGCCGCCGCCCGGCGGGTTCGTCACACGAACGAAACATCAGCCGGGAAGCTGTGTCAAGAGTTTTTGTAAAAGCACTTTTATAGCGTCACCGCTGGTCAGGCGTCCCGGCCACGCCCGCGATCAGTTAACAGGCCGAGCCGGGGCGGTACGGGACTTCAGGTGGTGGAGCGTCCGACCAGGTGAACGTCGAGCACGGTGGCCGAGCGCAGCGCGGACCCGCCGATGTGCCCGAGCAGCACGCCGAACGCGGTGCTGCCCGACTCCTCGAACGGCTGGCGGATCGTGGTCAGATCGGCCGCGGCGGCGGCCTCTCCGTCGTCGAAGCCCATGACCGCGACGTCCTGCGGCACCCGCAGGCCCCGGTCGCGGGCCGCCAGCAGCACGCCGACCGCGAGCACGTCGTGGTGG
>NZ_JBEZGQ010000576.1:0-5462 GCF_040650095.1 Actinoplanes sp. NPDC048791
GGCCGGTCGGGGCCGCCGAGCGCGGCGGCGACCTCGTCCCATCGGGTACGGCCGAGCGTCTCGATGACGCCCGGACGGGTCAGATAGTGCGACCAGGGCTGACGGGCACTGCCCTCGCCCCGGACCAGTGTGGTCACCGCGGAACCCTGCACGACATGGCCGCCGGTGATCGCGGCCCGTTGCCGAGCGGTGCCGACGCCGCGCACCCGCCGGGAGTCGGCGGCCGAACCCAGTCCACAGTCGACCCCGACGGGGATCTCCGGGGAACGCGCGTACGCGATCGGGCGGTGGGACACCAGCACCGGTTCGCCGACCACGAGGTCCACCAGGCGGCGGGCCTGGTCGGCGGTCACCGGGTCGGGTGCCCGGAGCAGTCCGGTGTGCACCTCGCCCGCGATCAGCATTCGGCTCCCCCATGCACGGCGGTACGGAGCACCGGGGAGACGCCGGACGGCGCGCAAGGGTCAGCGGTGACCGATGACTCCCCAGCGGCGCGGCCCCGTGCCACGCGTGTCGCCAGCCTGTCGATTGCACCGCATCCGATCCCGGAATGCAACACGCTCAGTATCCGGAATCGAACAGTCGGTAGAGTTCGCTAGCACCTGACGGGCGGGCCGGACAACCTTCGCAGGGCATTGTCCGCAATCGCCGTACATTTACGTTCCTCGACGGGACAACGGCCGATACCCGGTTAGCGTCGGACGATGACCTCTGCCCGACCCGATGTCCTGACCATCGGCGCCGGTGTATCAGGCCTGACCACGGCCGTCCGGCTCGCCGAGGCGGGACTCCGCGTCCGGATCCGCGCGCAGCGCAGACCCGAACAGACCACCTCGGCCGCGGCCGGGGCGATCTGGGACCCCATCTACGCCAACCATCCGCTGGTGCTGAGCTGGAGCACCCGCAGCTACGACGTCTTCCGCGACATGGTCCACGCGGGCCGGCCGGAGGTGCGGCTCGTGCGCGGCGTCGAGGCCTCGCGCCGGCGCATCCCGTCCCCGGACTGGGCGCAGGACCTGCCCGGCTTCCGTGAGTGTGCCGCCGCCGAGCTGCCCGGCGGCTTCGCCAGCGGCTGGCGCTACACCGCACCGATCATCGACATGCCGCCGTACCTGGCCTATCTGGAGCGGCGGCTGGTGGCCGCGGGCGGGACGGTGGAGATCGGGCACGTGCGCTCGCTCGACGAGGGGACCGCGCCCGTGGTGGTCAACTGCAGCGGGATCGGGGCGCGTGAGCTGGTGCCCGATCCGGAGGTCGAACCGATCCGCGGCCAGCTCGTGGCCGTCCGCAATCCCGGGGTGCGGGAGTTCTTCGCCGAGCACACCGAGGAACTGGAGGAGATGACCTACCTGCTCCCCCAGGGCGACGTGCTGCTGCTGGGCGGCAACGCCGACAAAGGACAGAGCGACCCGGAGCCGGATCCGGAGGTGGCCGCCGGGATCATCGCCCGGTGCGCCGGGATCGTGCCCGCCATCGCCGAGGCCCCGGTGCTCGGGCATCGCACCGGCATCCGGCCGCAGCGACCGGAGATCCGGCTGGAGCACGTCGACCTCGGCGGACGGCACGTGGTGCACAACTACGGGCACAGCGGCGCCGGGGTCAGCCTCTCGTGGGGCTGCGCCGACAGCGTGCTGGAGATCGTCCGGACCCTGGTCTAGGGCCAGCGGATCTGGGCGGGCAGGCCGACGAAGGCCGCGTACGGCTGGAGGGCCTCCTCCGCCCGGGCCCGCTCGGCCGGGCCGAGGTCGACGAGCGGCTGGATCTCGATGGTCACGGCCTTTCTGCCCAGGGTGCGGGTCCAGGTGCCGACCACCCGGCCGCCGCGGACCAGGGTCGAGCGGAAGATGCCGTTGCCGCCCGGAACGACCGCGGCCAGGTGCTCGTCGTCCATCATCAGCGAGCGGTCCTTGTAGCCCAGGACGTATTCGTCGAAGCCGGGCAGGGCCGCCCAGTCGCCGGCCACGTCGGCCGGTGTGGTGTCGAGCAGGGCCGGATCGGCGATCATCTCGGTGCCGTCGACCCGGACGGTGGTGAGCTGGTCGCCGGCCGCGGTGATGCCCGCCCGGGTGTCGGCCATGGTCAGGCCGGTCCAGCGGGCGAAGTCAGCCCGGGTCGCCGGCCCGTGGCTGCGGAAGTAGCGCAGCGCCATGATGCCCAATGCCTCGGTGCGCTCCGGCCGGTTGGGCTCGGGCGCCCACTCGTCGAGCAGCACGAACGTCTGCTCCTTGCCGATGTGCGGGGCGATGCAGGAGACGCCCTGCTGGCTCGCGTACCAGAGGAGGTGGTAGCCCATCTGCGGGCCCAGCTCGACGCCCGCCTCGGCGAGGGCCGCCAGGCACTCGGCGCGGGTCAGCCGGTTGCCCTTCAGGGCCGTGGCCAGGACCTCGACGCCGCGCTCGGCCGTCGCCTCGGACAGGCCGATCGTCTCGCGGCGCTTCGCCGCCCCGGCCAGCGCGCGCACGCCCATCAGCTCGAGCATCCAGCGCGCGTCGGCCGGCGGGACCAGGTGCACGGTGCCGCGCATGGGCCACGTGCGGATCGCTTCGCGGCGCTCCAGGGCGTCCGTGACGTCACCGACCGTCCAGCCGGGCAGGCGCACGCCCAGCGACCACAGGCCGCTCGCCATGTCCTGCGCCTGCATGGCGCCGAACCACTCGACCACCCCGGCGACGTCCGCGACCGGGTGCGGCGGGGTGAGCAGCAAGCTGCGCATGCGCAGGGCCAGCGCCTGCGTCGTCGTCAGATCCACAGACGCAGCTTAGGGCGCCCCTCCGACAAGAAAGGGCGCCCTGAGCGATCAGCGGCCGCGCTGGGTGCGGTAGCGGGCGATGAGGGTGTCGGTCGAGGAGTCGTTCTCCGCGCCCGGGGCCTCGGCCGCGGTCAGCAGCGGGGCCAGCTGGTTGGCCATGACCTTGCCCAGCTCCACGCCCCACTGGTCGAACGAGTTGATCTGCCAGATGGTGCCCTGGGTGAAGGTGATGTGCTCGTAGAGCGCGATGAGCTGGCCCAGCACCGACGGGGTCAGCTTCTCGGCCAGGATGGTGGTGGTCGGGTGGTTGCCCGGCATCACCTTGTGCGGCACGATCTCCGCGGGCACGCCCTCGGCCTCGATCTGCTCGGCGGTGCGGCCGAACGCCAGCGCGCTGGTCTGGGCGAAGAAGTTCGACATGAACAGGTCGTGCATCTCGCCGGTGTCGTGGTTGGGCACCGAGAAGCCGATGAAGTCGGCCGGGATCAGCTTGGTGCCCTGGTGGATCAGCTGGTAGAAAGCGTGCTGGCCGTTGGTGCCGGGCTCGCCCCAGAAGACCTCACCGGTCTGGAAGTCCACGGCGGAGCCGTCCAGGCGGACGTGCTTGCCGTTGCTCTCCATGGTCAGCTGCTGCAGGTACGCCGGGAAGCGGTGCAGATACTGCGAGTACGGCAGCACGGCGTGCGACTGGGCCCCGAGGAACGTGTCGTACCAGACGTTGAGCAGCCCGAGCAGGGCCGGCACGTTGCGCTCCAGCGGCGTGGTGCGGAAGTGCTCGTCGACGGCGTGGTAGCCGGCCAGCAGCTCGCCGAAGCGCTCCTTGCCGATCGCCAGCATCACCGACAGGCCGACCGCCGAGGGCAGCGAGTAGCGCCCGCCGACCCAGTCCCAGAAGCCGAACATGTTCTCGGTGTCGATACCGAAGTCGGCCACCCGCTGGGCGTTGGTGCTGACCGCGACGAAGTGCTTGGCCACCGCGCTCTGGTCGCCGCTGAGCCCGGCCAGCAGCCAGTTGCGGGCCTCGGTGGCGTTGGTCAGCGTCTCCTGCGTGCCGAACGTCTTGGACACGACCACGAACAGGGTGGTCGCCGGGTCCAGGTCGTGGGTCTTGGCGTACAGGTCGGTGGGGTCGATGTTGGAGATGAAGCGGCACTCCAGGCCCGCGTCGGCGTACGCCTTCAGGGCCTCGTACGCCATGACCGGCCCGAGGTCGGACCCGCCGATGCCGATGTTGACGATCGTCTTGATCCGCTGCCCGGTGGCGCCGGTCCACTCGCCGGAGCGGACCCGGTCGGTGAACGCGCCCATCCGGTCCAGCACCTCGTGCACGTCGTGGACGACGTCCTGGCCGTCGACGACCAGAGTGGCCTCCCGGGGCAGCCGCAGCGCGGTGTGCAGCACGGCCCGGTCCTCGGTGACGTTGATGTGCTCGCCGGCGAACATGGCCGCCGTGCGCTCGCGCAGCCCGGCCCGCTCGGCCAGGGCGACCAGCGCGGCCACGACCTCGTCGGTGATCAGGTTCTTGCTGTAGTCCACGTAGAGGTCCGCCACCTGGGCGGTGAGCCGCTCGCCGCGCCGTGGATCACTGTCGAACAGTTCGCGCAGGTGCACACTCGAGAACTTCTCGGCGTGCCCCTGCACTGCCTGCCATTCGGCGCTGTCGGAAACGTGTTCGCTCATTGCCTTTGACTCCCGCCTGGACCAGAACTATCGCGTTCATCGTGGCACGGATCGAAGCGGCTCGCCGCGAACTGGAACCGTTCAGAACGCGTACGGTCCGAATCGGCCCCAGGCGACGAAGGCCGCCAGCAGCAACAGCACGATGCTGGGCACCATGCCCTTGTAGTCGTTCATCCGGGCGTGGGTGATGGCCGCGCCGATCATCACCAGCACCAGGCCGAGCGCGGCCAGCGGGACCAGGATCGGGGCGATGTCCAGGGCGGCGGGCAGGATCAGCCCGATCGCGGCGAGGGCCTCCACGGCACCGATGGCCTTGACCGCGCCGGGCGAGAACAGGTCGACCCACGCCATGCCGGCCTTCTTGAGCTCCTCCTTGGGCCGCACGACCTTCATGAGGCCGGAGACGAGGAAGGCGGCAGCCAGCAGACCGGCGACGATCCACAGCACAGTGTTCATGGAGAGCCCTTCGAGAGTTGAACGTTCTAGTGGACCGTAGGCCCTGGGACTTGAACGGTCAACCCAGAGTGACGTGAACGTTCAGCTACGATGGCCGGGTGGGCGACGAGGTGAACTGGCTCGATGAGCAGCAGTTACGGGCATGGAAGAGCTTCGCCGCGCTCATGGTCGTCCTGCCGGCCACGCTCGACGGCGAGATGCAGCGCCTGGCCGGCATCACCCAGTTCGAGTACGGCGTCATGGCCGGGCTGTCCGAGGCCCCCGGGCGCACCATGCGGATCAGCGCCCTGGCGGAGTTCGCCCAGGGCTCGCTGTCACGACTGTCCCACCTGATCAAGCGGCTGGAACGGCGCGGCTGGGTGCGCCGCGAGCTGGACCCGGCCGACGGGCGCTACACCAACGCGATCCTCACCGACGAGGGCTACGCCAAGATCGTGCAGATCGCGCCGGAGCACGTGGCCGGCGTGCGGCGGCTGGTCGTCGACGCGCTCACCCCGGCGCAGCTGCGCCAGCTGGGCGAGATCAGCGAGCGGGTGCTGCGCGGCATCGCGCCGGGCGGGTGCGGGAAAGATCAACG
>NZ_JBEZGQ010000577.1:0-5459 GCF_040650095.1 Actinoplanes sp. NPDC048791
GCCGGCCGGCCGGGCCGGTCCCGCTCGTCCGCAGCTGTCGCTCCTTCTCGGCGAGCAGCGCCGCGTACGTCGCGGGAGCTGTCGAGGCGGCCACCAGCCGCGCCTCGATCTGGGCTAGCTGGGTCCGGAAGGTGTCGAGCTGGTCCTGCGCCTGGGCCACCCGGTAGTACGCGGCTTCGGCCTCGGCCCGTTCCCGGTCCAGGGCCTGCTCGCGGGAGCCGCGCAGGCCGGCCAGCAGCCGGGCCAGCGAGAGGTTCTCCAGGCGGTCCACGTCCCGCTGCTCGATCGCGTGCCGGCGGCGCAGGGCGTCGACGTCCGAGGTCAGCCGGGCGATCGCGGCGGTGACGCCGGCCCGGCGGGCGGCGAGCAACTCACGTTCGCGAAGGTCGGCGGCGAGCCGGGTGAGGTCCTCGTCCATACGTCCGAGGAAACCCGATGCGCGCAACCGTCGCCGGTGCGCGTTCATCCCAGGGCGCCGGCCAGGGCAGTGCTGGGTTTCGGGTCGTCGTGACTGTCGACGTACCAGGAGTAGCGGGTGGGCGGGTAGTCCGCGAGCAGACGGCGGATCAGGGCGACGTCGAGCCCGTCCTCCGGCTGTCGCAGGTGCACGGGCGGCGGGTAGAACGAGTCGCCCAGCAACAACACGCCGGAGTCCGGCACGGCCACTACGGTGGAATCCTCGGCGTGGCCGCCACCGACGTGCCGCACCTCGACGCCGCCGGGCAGCGTGAGCGCGTCATCGAACTCGACGTGCGGCGGGACGACGGTGAAGTCGTCCCATAGTCCCGACATCGCCGCGCTGCGGGCAGTGCAGCTCGGGATCATCCGCGTGTCGGCGGCGGCCAGCTCCCGCACGTACGCCTCGCTCCACGGCCGGCCGGCCTCGGTCCGCAGCATGCGCGCCCCGGCGCGGTGGCCGACGACCTCGACCTCGGGCCAGGCGCAGGCGCCCCACACGTGATCCCAGTGGTGGTGGGTGTAGACCAGCCGGCGCGGAAAGGGGAGGCCGGCGGTCACCACGGCCTCGCGCACGCGCCGGGCCACGGCCGGGCTGTTGCCGGCGTCGACCAGCACGCTCCCCGCGTCGTCGGCGATCACCGCCACACAACCCTGGACCTTGGCGGGGTCCGGGTCGTGCGGGTAGAGCCACACCCGGCCGGCGAGATGCCGCAGCGCGTTCACCATTCGCGTCCTCCGTCCACAGTCGAATCGCACAGTGAGTGTGTCGTAAATGTTTCGACCCCTGGGGGTGCCCTCGTTTCAAATGCCCCGCGGCAAGGCTTACAGTCCTTTCAAACAATTGGTCGGGTCGCCGTACGCCGCGGGATACGCGGACGGCTGGTACAAGAGCGTGTACGCGGACCAGCTCGCATTCGACCTGCTGGTCAAGCACCACTGCTGCCCAGTTTCGGGCCGCTGCGGACACTCTCGGCCGCCCGGGCCGCGCGAGTTCAGGGCTACACCCGCGCGAGCCGTACGACTCAGGTGCAGAAGCTCGACTCCGTCGTGAATGCGCTGCAAGGGGTGACCGGTAAGGGTTGCACAGGCCGCGCATGTCTATTTCGCCGACCGGAGCACTTTTCAGCAGCGGGCCGGCTTCAATTCCTGCGTCATCGACATTGTCGTATCGGGACGGGGAATGACCACGGTGCGATATTCCGCCGATTACCGGTTCTGCGGGCCCACGTGGTGAGCCGGTCCCTACTAGGGTTCGCGGCATGGCTTTGCGACCCGATGAGTTCTACGACCGTGCCGTCAGCGTCGCTGACCCCGAGCGCCGGCTGCCGCTGGCCCGCATGACGGGGTGGGACATCAGCCCGTTCGAGCCGGACGGGCTGCGTGTCTCCCCGCTGCGCCCGCCGGTGCTGCCCGAGCCCCCACGCCACGGCGAGGACCCGTCGGACTGCAACGACTGCCGCAACCGGGACGAGGGGATCTGGTTCAACGAGCACTGGCGGCTGGCCCGGATCCCCGGGGTCGGCGTGCCGCTGGTCCTGATGCTGTATCCCCGCGACCACCACGACATGGCCGACCTGCCCGACGAGATGGCCGCCGAGCTGGGGCTGCTGAGCACCCGGATCGTCCGCCACGTACAGGCCCTGCCGCACATCTCGCGGGCCCACGTCTACCGCATCGGCGACGGCGGCGCCCACCTGCACGTCTGGTTCTTCGCCCGGCCGGAAGGCCAGGCCCAGCTGTACGGCTCGTGGCTGGTCGTCTGGGACGACCTCCTGCCGGAGTATCCACCGGAGATCGCCGACGCGGACGCCGCCCTCGTGGCCGACGCCCTGGTCGCCTCGCACGGCGGCCACCGCTCGCCCCGCTAACTTGGGGTGCATGGAGAAGTTGGTGCACACCGCCCGGCTGGCGTGGGACGGCTCGACCGGCGCCGGCTACCGTTTCTACTCACGCGCCCACACCGCCGCCGCGGCCGATGACACCCTGCGGCTCAGTGCCGACCCGCATTTCCGCGGGGACGCCGCCCTGCTGAATCCCGAGCAGCTTGTCGTCATGGCGGCCAGCTCCTGCCAGCTTTTGTCCTTCCTGTCGCTGGCCGCCCGCCGGCACGTGGACGTGGTCGGCTACACCGACGAGGCGGTCGGGCATCTCAGCGAGGACCTTCGCCGGGCGCGGATCGAGATCATCGAGCTCGCGCCGGTGATCGACGTGGCCCCCGGCACCGACGAGAAGCAGGTGCTCGCGCTGGTCGAGCAGGCCCACCACGAGTGCTACATCGCCAACTCGCTGAACTCCACGATCAGGATCAACCCGACCGTGCGGACCGTCCCGGAGCGGGAGGACGAGCTCTAGCCTCCGGGGACCAGCGTGACCGTGCCGTTCTCGTGGTCGACCGTGAAGAGCGTGCCCGGCGGATAGTTGCCGAGGACCTCCGGGGGCAGCTGCACCGTGCCGTCGCCGGCCACCACCGCGAAGTCCTGGCCGTCGCGGCCCTCCGCACCGACCCGGCCGTCGCGGATCGTCACCGCCCGGCCCAGCCGCGCGCCCACCTCGTTGTCGTGGGTGACCACCACGATCGTCGTCTGCCGTTCGGCGTTGACCGTCTCCATCGCCGCCAGCACCTCGTTGCGGCCCGCCGTGTCCAGCCGGCTGGTCGGCTCGTCCACCAGCAGCAGGCCCGGACCGGCCGCGATGCCGACCGCCAGGGCGGCCCGCTGCCGTGCCCCCGGGGTCAGCTCGGCGATCCTCGCCCGGCCCTGCCCGGGCAGCCCGACCAGGTCGAGGATGCGGTCCGGGTCGTCGAGCTCGATGCCGCGGGTGTGCGCGGCGCGGCGCTGGGCCAGCCAGATGTTGCGGTGCAGCGACGCGTACGGCAGCAGATTGCGCGCCGCCCCCTGCAGCACCACCCCCACCTCGGTGCCGCGCAGCCGGGAGATCTCGGCGTCGGAGAGCTTGCCCATGTCGTACGTGCCGATGTTGATCCGGCCGGCCGACGGGCGCATGAGCCCCGCGAGCAGGGCGATCAGCGTCGACTTGCCCGATCCCGAGGGCCCGACCAGGGCGAGGGTCTCACCGGGCGCGATGGACAGGTCGACGCCCGCCAGCGCGACCACGTCGCCGGCCTCGGCACGGTAGATGTGCACCACCCGGCGGCAGGCCACGGCTAGTCCGTTCATGGGCCCACGCTAGCGAAGATCCGCTCGTCGGAGGTACCCACGCGCGCGCCGAGCAGGTCGCTCCGTGGTGTCGGCGCCGCAGCGCTTAGGGTGGTGCCCGTGCGTGACATCGCGGTTTTCACCGGGAGTGCCCACCCGGAGCTGGCAGCCGAGATCTGTGATCACCTGGGCGTGCCGCTGCTACCCACCAAGACCTCCCGGTTCGCCAACGACTGCATAGAGGTGCAACTGCAGGGCAACTGCCGGGAACGGGACGTCTTCCTCATCCAGCCGCTCGTGCCGCCCGTCCAGGAGAACCTGGTCGAGCTGCTCTTCATGCTCGACGCCGCCCGCGGGGCCTCCGCCGGGCGGATCACCGTGGTGCTGCCGCACTACGCGTACGCCCGCAGCGACAAGAAGGACGCGCCGCGCATCTCGATCGGTGGCCGGCTCGTCGCGGACCTGTTGCAGACCGCCGGCGCGCACCGCATCCTGGCCATGACCTTGCACTCTCCGCAGGTCCACGGCTTCTTCAGCGTCCCGGTGGACCACCTGCACGCCCTGCGCGAGCTGGCCCACCACTTCCGGGGCTACGACCTGAGCAACACCGTCGTGGTGTCCCCGGACCTCGGCAACGCCAAGGAGGCCGCGGCGTTCGCCCGGCTGCTCGGCATCGAGGTCGCGGCCGGCGCCAAGCAGCGTTTCGCCGACGACAAGGTGGTGATCAGCTCGGTGATCGGCGAGGTGGCCGACCGGGACGTGATCGTGCTGGACGACGAGATCGCCAAGGGCAGCACCGTCTTCGAGCTGCTGGCCCGGCTGCGCGAGCGCAACGTCCGCAGCGTCCGGGTGGCCTGCACGCACGGGTTGTTCGCCGCGGACGCGGTGGCCCGGCTGTCGGCCGAGAAGGACATCGAGGAGATCGTCTGCACCAACACGGTGCCCATCCCCAAGGACCACCACACCGACAAGCTCACCGTGCTGTCCGTGGCCCCGGCGCTGGCCGAGGCGATGCGCCGGATCCACAACGGCGAGTCGGTCAGCGCCCTGTTCGCATGAGTCGCCTCGAGGCGGTGCTTTCCGCGTTGCTGGCCGTGCAGCGCCAGTCGTGGGAGCAGGGTGTCGCCGCGCAGGCCGCCCTGGACCTGGGGCGGGACGACCTCGCGCTGCTGCTGGCCGGGGCGGCGGTGGCCCGGCAGGCGGCGGACGGGCGGCTCGGTGACGTGGACGAGCCGGGGGTGGTCAACGGGGCTGCCTGCGGGGAAGCCGTGCTGGCCGCTCACCGCCGTACCGGGGAAGAGGTTTTTGCCGCCGCGGCCCGGCGCCAGCTCGCCTGGC
Source organism: Actinoplanes sp. NPDC048791 (assembly GCF_040650095.1). Classification (NCBI taxonomy): domain Bacteria; kingdom Bacillati; phylum Actinomycetota; class Actinomycetes; order Micromonosporales; family Micromonosporaceae; genus Actinoplanes; species Actinoplanes sp. NPDC048791. Next base: position 4,953 of record NZ_JBEZGQ010000577.1, read on the forward strand.
TGACCGACGACGCACCGCGGGCCGCCGACGGCACGCTGTTCCACATGCTCGGCGCCCGCGAGATGTGGGCCGACACGGTCTACATGGTGTTGCCCTTCCTGGCGCTCTCCGGCCGGGGCGACCTGGCCGTGGCCCAGCTGGAGGGGCATCGCCGGCGGCTGTGCCGGGACGGGCTGTACGCGGCCATCTGGTCCGAGGAGACCGGAACGCTCCGCCGCGCCGACCACTGGGGCGGCGGCAACGGCTGGGTGGTCGCCGGTATCGCGCGCACCCTGCGGCTGGTGCCCGAGCTGCCGCAACGCGACGAGCTGGCCGCGCACGCCCGGGAGGTGCTGGACGCCTGCCTGGCGCTGCGCCGGCCGGACGGGCTGTTCCACGACGTGCTGGACGACCCGGCGACGTTCCGGGAGACCAACGCGGCGCAGATGTTCTCCTACGCGGCGGCGGTGGGCGCGGCCGACGGCTGGCTGCCGGAGTCCTACGCCGGGACCGGCCGGGACCTGCTGG
>NZ_JBEZGQ010000578.1:0-5459 GCF_040650095.1 Actinoplanes sp. NPDC048791
TCGGCACCGTGCTGGCCGGCCACGCCTGGCTGCCCGCCCGCGCCGACACGGCCCGGGCTCTGGTGGCTCTGCTCGTGCTCGGCCCGCTCGTCTGGGGTGCGGTGCTGGCCCAGAACGACCTGCACGACCTGCGCAGCGACCGGGCCAACCCGCGCAAGGCCACCGCTCCCCTGGTCACCGGCGCGGTGTCGGCCGCCCGGCTGCGGCGGTGGTACTACGGCATCGCCGGCGCCGCGATCCTCAGCGCTCTGTTCGTGGGGCCGCTGTTCGTGCTCGGCGTCGCCGGAGTGCTGGCGCTGGGCTGGGCGTACAGCGTGCCGCCGCTGCGGCTCAAGACCCGGCCCGGCTGGGACGTCGTGGTCAACGCGCTGGTCGTCGGGGTCGTCTCGCCGGCGGCGGGCTGGGCGATCACCCGTACGCCGTGGGAGTTCCCGTGGCAGTTCGGGCTCATCGGCCTGCTCTTCGCGGCGGCGCTGTATCTGCCGACGACCGTGACGGATCTGGCCGCCGACGCGGGCGCCGGGGACACCACCTTCGCGGTGCGCTTCGGCGCGCGCTTCGCCCACCGGCTCGGGATCGCTTTGTGGGCCGGGGCGCTCGCGATCTCGATCCTCTGCGCGTGGCTCGACGTGCTGGTGCCGCGGTCCACCCTGACGGCGCAACTGGTGATGGCGCCGGTGCTGCTGGTCGCGTACGCGATCCTCACCCGCCGCCCGACCATCACCAAGCTCGCGCTGATCTCGGTGCTCTTCGGCGTCCCGACGGTCGGCTTCGCCCTCGCCTACGTCGGCTCCTGACCGCCGAAAGCGTCAGTGACCTGGGCCTCCGCCTCGGCCCGGCCGGCCCACCGCTCGCCGCCCACGTCGACGCTCTTGCCCGGCTCGATCGCCTTGTAGATCTCGAAGAAGTGCTGGATCTCCAGCTGCAGGAACGGGTCGAGATCGGTGATCTCGCGCAGCTCCGCGAGGCGGACGTCGGCGGTCGGCACGCACAGGACCTTCGGCGTCGGCCCGTGCTCGTCACTCATCCGGAACATGCCGATCGGCCGGCACCGGATGAGGCAGCCGGGAAAGGTGGGCTCGCGAACCAGCACCAGCGCGTCGAGGGCGTCCTTCTGCGCGGTCCAGGTGCCGTCGATGAAGCCGTAGTCGGCCGGATACTGGGTGGCGGTGAACAGCGTCCGGTCCAGCCGGAGCCGGCCGGTGCGGTGATCGAACACGTACTTGTTGCGAGTTCCCTTGGGGATCTCGATGGTGACGTCGAACTCCATGACCACGCACCCCTTCAGGACCCGCACGCTACACCCAGTGGTTCCCATCGATGAAGTGAAGGGGTAGCGTCGCCGTGATGGATTGGTGACGCTTCGCAATCACGCGGGGTGCTGCCGTCCGGGGCGGAGGTTCGCGGATGCCGAGTATCGCCCCGGCTCCGATCACCGACGACATTGAGGCCGCGCGCGGTCAGCCGCTGCTCGGGCGCGGGATGGTGGTCCTGTTCATCGCCCTCATCGGCTGTTTCACCGCCTGGGGCGTCGCGCAGGACCTGACCACGCCGATGGTGGCCGGTTTCAAGCGCATCTTCGAGATGAGCACCTTCCAGGCCTCGCTCGTGCAGCTCGCCTACTTCGGGGCGTACTTCCTGCTCGCGCTGCCCGCGGCCTTCATCAACCGGCGCTTCGGCTACAAGACCGGCATCCTGACCGGGCTCGGCCTGGCCGCGATCGGCGCCTTCTCGTTCTATCCGGCCAGCAAGATCATGACGTACGAGGCCTTCCTGGTGGCCCTGTTCGCGATGGCCGCCGGCTGCTCGATCCTGGAGACCTCGGCCAACCCGTACGTGCTCTCGCTCGGCCCGGAGCAGACGGCGACGCGGCGGCTCAACCTGGCCCAGGCGTTCAACCCGCTGGGCACCAACATCGGCGTCCTGCTCGCCTCGACGCTGATCCTGCCCAAGCTGGCCGACCCGGTGGACATCGCGACGCTGACCCCGGCCGAGGTGCACACGATCCGGGCGGGTGAGCTGGGTGCGGTCATGGCGCCGTACCTCGGGCTGGCCTTTGTCCTCGTGCTGATCGCCGTGGCGATCGCCAGCCAGAAGGCGCCGCCGATCGTCGAGGAGTTCCCCGACGACGGCCCGCACGAGGGCGGGGTCGGGAGCCTGTTCGGGGTGCTGTGGCGCAACAAGCAGTACCGCTACGGCGTCGTGGCGCAGTTCTTCAACGTGGCGGCCCAGGTCTGCGCGTGGACCTACCTGATCCAGTACGTCCAGCAGGCCCTCGGCGGGAGCCTGGAGAAGGGCGGCTTCTACCTGCAGCTGAGCCTGCTGGTCTTCCTCTTCTCGCGGTTCCTGATGACGTGGGTGATCGGCCGGATCCGGGCGACCAAGGTGCTGGCGGCGCTCGCCGCGCTGGCCGTCGTGCTGTGCGTCTTCGCGATGGTGAGTCCCAACCTGGCGGGCGTCATCGCGGTGGTGAGCCTGTCGTTCTCCCTGTCGCTGATGTTCCCGACGATCTACGGCGTCGCGCTCAAGGGTCTCGGGCCGGCCACCAAGTTCGGCGCCGCCGGGCTGGTGATGGCGATCGTGGGCGGGGCCATCATGCCGGTGGTGCAGGGCACGCTCGTGGACAGCACGAGCGCGGCCTTCTCGTTCATCGTCCCGGCCGTCTGTTTCGCCGTGGTCGGGCTCTACGCGCTCTACGACCTGCGGACCCGGCCGAGCGCGGGGAGGACGGCATGAACACCCGGCGGACCTTGGCGGCCGTGGCCGCGCTGACCGTGCTCGCGGCGAGCGGCTGTGGCAGCGACGGGCCGACCAGCGCCACGACCCAGACCGGCAAGCTCGAAGTCGTGTCGTGGTGGACCTCCGGGTCGGAGGCCGCCGCGCTCGACACCGTCCTGAGCGCGTACCGCCGGAGCGATCCCGGCGTCGACGCCGTCAACGGCGCGGTGGCCGGAGGCGCCGGCTCCCAGGCGATCGTGGCGCTGGCCAAGCGCCTGCAACGTGGTGACCCGCCGGACGTGTGGCAGACCTTCGCCGGTAAGTCGGTGCAGGGCTATGCCGAGCGTGGTGCCGTCCGCGACGTCTCGTCCGTCTACGCCGCCGGCGGGCTGGACGCGACCATGCAGCCGGCGATCCTGGAGTCCGTCCGCCGCAACGGCAAACCGTACGGCGTGCCGACGGGCGCCCACCGCAGCAACGTCCTCTGGTTCAACCCCGCGGTGCTCACCCGGGCCGGCGTCACCCCGCCGAGCGCCGGCTATCCGCTCGCGACCTTCCTGGACGACCTGAAGAAGGTGAAGGCGGCCGGGGCCACGCCGCTGTGCCTGGGTGGCAAGGACCCGTTCACCACCGTCGAGCTGTTCGAGAACGTGCTGCTCAGCACCATCGGCGTGCCGGGCTGGCGGGACATGGCGGCCGACCGGCTCGACTGGCGCAGCGCCCGGGTGGCGTCGGCCCTGCGCACCTTCGGCGGCCTGCTCACCTACGCCGACCCGGAGGCCAGCGGCCTGACCTGGGACGCGGCCACCAAGAAGCTCACCACGGGCGGCTGCGCGTTCGAGTCCATGAACGACTCCGCGTACGGCGAACTCCTCGCCGACGGCGCCAAGGAAGGCACCGATTTCAACGGCGTGGCGTTCCCCGGTACTGACGACAGTTACCTGGCCGTCGTCGACGTCTTCGTCGCCGCGACCCGGGCGGAGAACGCCAAGAACGCCCTCGCCTTCCTGACCGAGATCAGCAAGCCGGAGGTCCAGGTCGCGTTCAGCCGGGCCAAGGGGTCGATCCCGGTGCTGCGCACGGTGGACGTGTCGGCGCTGCCGCCGTACCAGCGCGACGCGTCGAAGACCTTCTGGAGTGCGCCGGTGCTGCTGTCGGTCACCCACGGCGAGTCCATGAGCCCGGCGTTCCAGGAGGGCTTCTACGACGCGGTGGCGACCTACATCCGGACCCGGGACCCGGACGCCTTCGCCGCCGACCTCGAGAACGCCGTCTCCCAGGGCCGGATACCTCAGCGCTGAGGCGTCAGGGCATCAGCCCGTCCCAGGTGGTGAGGCAGAAGGGGTGGCCGGCCGGATCGGCGTAGACGAAGCACTGGCCGCTGTTGGGCTGGAAGTCGTACTTCGTCGCGCCGGCGGCCAGCACCCGGGCCTCGGTCGCCGCGCGGTCGGTGACGAAGAAGTCGAGGTGCATCATGATCGACGAGGCCGGATCGGGCCAGGTCGGTGGGGTGTAGCCGGGGACGCGCTGGAAGTCGATGCGGCCGTTCGGGCCCTGCACCGTGGCCCACTGCTTGTCCCGGCACGTCACCGTGCCGCCGATGACGGCCGCATAGAACTCGGCGAGAGCGCGCGGGTCGGGACAGTCGAGGGTGACGGCACTGAGCCGGATCTGATCGGACATACCGCTACGACGAAGGAACCGGTGCGGAATCGACAGCCCGGTCGGCCTTTCGGCCGATCACGGGGCGGTGATCCCGGTCCGGAGCCCGATCCGCGCGGCCCACCGGATGCCTAAGCTCCCGGAGGTGATGATCAACCGGTACGCCGCGGTGGCGGCGCCCGTCGCCGGCCTCCTGCTCGGGGCGCTCGACTTCGTGTGGATCAAGTACGTGCCGTTCCCGTTCGGCGGGCTGGGCAACTCCCTGGCCGTGTGGGCGGTGGCCGGCTTCCTGTTCACGTACTGGGGGCGGTGGGGCTGGGCGCGGGGCATCGCCGCGGCGGTCGTCATGCTGGTCGTGGCCGTGCCGAGCTACTACCTCGCGGCGGCCGTGATCCAGAACGACGACCTGTCGAACCTGTACAACACCGTGGCCCTCGTGTGGATGGGCTTCGCCGTGATCGCCGGAGTGGTGTTCGGCGGGGCCGGGATCGCCGCGCGGCGCCCGGGACGGTGGCAGACCGCGGCCTCGGCCATGCCCGCGGCCGTCATGTTCGCCGAGGCAGCGGTGCTCGCGCGTCGAGGCGGGGACGAGCCGCTCTGGTCAGCCCTCATCGACGTGGCGCTCGGGGTGCTCCTCACGGTGCTGGTCGTGGACACGTGGCGGCGCCGCCTGGTCGCGCTGCTGCTCGCCGTACCCCTGGCGGTTGTGGGGTTCGCCCTGCTGTCCGTCGCCCGTTTCCAGTAGCCGTCACCGCACCCGGCACGAGGTCGTGGCCGTCGCGGCCGGGTTGCTCTCCGAGGTGACGGTGACCGCGACCCGGGTGCCCCGGGCGCCGGCCGGGCGCTTGACGTAGACGTCCACCGACGCGGTGCGGCCGTTCGCGACGTCGGTGACCGCGCGCGGCAGCCAGGACGTCCAGCCCTTACCGGCCGAGGCCGACACGCGGTAGACGTCCGCGCCGGTGTAGGCGCTGAGCGGACCGGCGGTCGAGGTGGCGCGGCCGGTGTTGCGCTCCGGGATGCGGCAGCGCGCCCAGCCGGACGACGCCACGGCGGCGACGGCCGGGCCGGCCGCCACC
>NZ_JBEZGQ010000579.1:0-5453 GCF_040650095.1 Actinoplanes sp. NPDC048791
GCACGACGACCCGGGCCGGCGGCACGTCCTCACCGGCGGTGGCGTCCAGCGTGCGGATCGCCTCCAGCGAGGTGGCGATGGCGTCGCCGATGGCGGTACCGGCCCGGCCGGCCGTGCCCTCGGCGAGCCGGTCGATGCCGGTGTCGACGGCGGCCCGGTCGGTCACCGGCGGCACGAACACCGAGGCGGTGCCGGCGAAACCGACCAGGCCGACGTTGAACTGCTCGGGCAGGTCGGCCACGAACTCGCGGGCCGCGGCCTTGGCCGCGGTGAGCCGGTCCGGGTCCACGTCGGTGGCCAGCATCGACCGGGACACGTCCACCGCGACCAGCACGGTGGCCCGCTCCCGGGGCACCTGCACCTCGGACTGCGGCCGGGCGAAGCCGACCACGAGCAGGGCCAGCATGGCCAGGAACAGCCCGGCGGGGACGTGCCGGCGCCACTGCGGCCGGGCCGGTGCGACCCGGTCGAGCAGCTTGAGGTTGGTGAAGCGGACGGCGTACCGGCTGCGGCGGCGCTGCAGCACGACGTACGCGACGGCCAGCGCCGCGACGGCGGCCAGCAGCCACAGCCGTTCCGGGGAAAGCCACGTCATGGTCTTGCTCCTGTTCGCGAGGCTCGGCCCAGGCGGCGCTGGGCGTACACGTGCCGGACGATGTCCGCGACCCAGTCGCGGTCTGTCCGCAGGCGGAGGTGGGCCGCACCGGCCCGTTTCAGGCCGTTCTCGATGGACGCCTGCTGCCGGCGGGCCGCTTCGGCGTACCGCTCGCGCAGCTTGCGGCTGGCGGTCGGCACCTCCCGCAAGCGCCCGGTTTCGGGGTCCACCAGGGTCAGCAGTCCCACGTCCGGCAGTTCCTGCTCACGCGGATCACGGATCTGCACGGCGAGCACCTGATGCCGGGCGGCGAGCCGGCGCAACGGCAGTTCCCAGGCGGGCGCGCCGGGCCCGAGTCCGTCCTCGTCGAGACCGTCGAGGAAGTCCGAGACCACCACCGCCAGCCCGCGGCGGTTGACCGCGCGGTGCATGCCGTCGATGGCCTGCGCGAGCGGCACGTGCTCGGTGGTCGGCGCGGAACGGGGCACGGCCAGCAAGGTGCGCAACATGCCGAGCAGGTGGGTGCGACCGCCCCGGGCCGGGAACCGGCGTACCCCGTCGGGGCCGAGCAGGTGCGCACCCAGCCGGTTGCCGGCGCCGGTGGTCAGGAAGCCGACCGCGGCGACCGATGCGACGGCCAGTTCCCGCTTCTCGAACTCGGCGGTGCCGAAGTCCATGCTCGCGGTGGCATCGACCAGCACCCAGGTGGCCAGTTCCCGATCCGCGTCGACCTGGCGGACGTGGGCGACCGCGGTGCGCGCGGTGACCGCCCAGTCCATCCGGCGGACCTCGTCCTCGCCGGGCCGGTACTCCCGGCTGCCGGCCGGCTCACTGCCGATGCCGGGCAGCAACCCGAGGTACGAGCCGTGCAGCATCCCGTCGAGCCGGCGCGTGACCATGAGCTCGAGCCGCCGCAGCCGCCGTTCCGGGGCGAGTTCGTTGATCGAGGCGCCCTCGTTCATGCGGCGACGCCCAGGCCGGGGCCGTGTTGCTCCTGCGCGGGAGCGATCACCGGCAGCGGTACGGAGTCCACGATCCGCTGGACGATCGACTCGGGGGCGACCCCGTCGGCGACCGCGTCGAAGGAGAGCACCAGCCGGTGGGCGAGCACGTCGGGTGCGATGTCGAGCAGGTCGCCCGGCAGCACGTAGTCCCGTCCACGCAACAGCGCCAGCGCCCGCCCGGCCGCGACCAGGCCCAGAGTGGCGCGCGGGCTGGCCCCGTACGCGAGCTGCCCGGCCACCTCCGGCAGGCCGAACCGGGCCGGGTCGCGGGTGGCCAGCACCAGCCGGACCACGTACTCGGCCAGCGCGTGGTGCACGAACACCTCGCGGGCCCGGGCCTGCAAGGCCAGCAGCTTGCCGGTGTCCAGCACCGGCCGGGCGACCGGGCGCACGCCGCCCATCCGGTAGAGGATGCCGAGCTCGTCCTGGTCGCTGGGGTAGCCGACGACCACCCGCATCAGGAACCGGTCGCGCTGCGCCTCGGGCAGCTGGTAGACGCCCTCGCTCTCGATCGGGTTCTGGGTCGCCAGCACCAGGAACGGCTGCGGCACCGGATTCCTCCGGCCGCCGATCGACACGTGCCCCTCGGCCATGACCTCCAGCAGCGCCGACTGCACCTTGGCGGGCGCCCGGTTGATCTCGTCGGCCAGCACCAGGTTCGCCATCACCGGGCCCAGCTCGACGTCGAAGTCCTCCCGCGACGCCCGGTAGATGCGGGTGCCGATGATGTCGGAGGGCACCAGGTCCGGCGTGAACTGGATGCGGTGGAAACTGCCGCCGACCGCCACGGCGAGCGTCTCCGCGGCCAGCGTCTTGGCCACCCCCGGCACGCCTTCGAGCAGGCAGTGCCCACCGGCGAGCAGCGCGGTCAGCAGCCGCTCGATGAGCCGGTCCTGCCCCACGATCACCTTCTTGACCTCGAACAGCGTCTGCTCCAGCAGCCGCGCGTCGGTGTCGGATGCGATGTCTGTCATGGGTCCCCTTCTCGGCAACGGTGCGGGGGGCGGGCGCCGCGGACCTGGGGGTTACGCCGGACGCCCGCCCTTGGTATCGATGACACCAAGCGGGGCCGAAAGCGAAGCGAAGGAGCGCGCCGGCCTGCTCAGCCGGGATACTGGTGACGGCGCCGGCGGAAGCCGGCCGCCGCTACAGGGAGGTTGCGTGTCTGCTCAGCCCGCGCCGGTCGCCGAGACCGGCTATCCGTGGCCCATCGAAACCGCGCGCCTGGACAACGGGTTGCGCGTGGTCGTCAGCGAGGATCACACCGCGCCGGTGGTGTGCGTGAACCTCTGGTACGACGTCGGCTCGAGGCATGAGCCGGCCGGCCAGACCGGCTTCGCACATCTCTTCGAGCACCTGATGTTCGAGGGCTCGGTGCACGTCGCCAAGACCGAGCACATGCGCCTGATCCAGGGCTCCGGTGGCTCGCTCAACGCGACCACCAACCCGGACCGGACCAACTACTTCGAGACGCTGCCGGTCGAGCATCTGGAGCTGGGGCTCTGGCTGGAGGCGGACCGGATGGGCGGTCTGGTCCCGGCGCTGACCCAGGAGACGCTCGACAACCAGCGCGAGGTCGTCAAGAACGAACGGCGCCAGCGGTACGACAACGTCCCGTACGGCGACGCGTGGCTGCGCCTGTTGCCGCTGCTGTATCCGCCGGGGCACCCGTACCACCACGCGACGATCGGGTCGATGGAGGACCTGAACGCCGCCAGTCTCGAGACGTTCAAGGCGTTCCACCAGCAGTACTACGCGCCGAACAACGCGGTGCTGACCGTCGCCGGTGACGTCACCCCGGCCGAGGTCTTCGCCTTGGCGGAGAAGTACTTCGGGGCGCTGGAGTCGGTCTCCGACATCCCGCCGGCGCCGCGCGGGCACATCACCGGCGCGGCCACCGAGCCGGTCCGCGAGACGGTGACCGGCAAGGTCCCGGCTCCCCGGGTCTATCTGTCGCACCGGACCCACCCGTTCGGCACGGCCGGCTATGACGCCATCACCGTCCTGGCGACAGTGCTGGGCAGTGGCCGGGGCAGCCGGCTCTACCAGCGGCTCGCCGACGGCGCCCGGATCGCCCAGCCGGACTACATCGGCGCGTACGGCGTCGACCTGGCCCACGCCCCGGCCCCGCTGATCGTCACGGCCACGGCCAAGGACGGCGTGGACGCGGAGCGACTGGCCGCCGGGGTCGCCGAGGTGCTGGACAGCATGGCCACCGAGCCGGTGACCGAGGCCGAGCTCGAACGGGCCAAGGCCCTGCTGACCACCTCGTGGTGGCGGCAGATGTCCACAGTCGGCGGTCGCGCCGACACCCTGAGCCGGTACGCGACCCAGTTCGGCGACGCCACCAGCGCGGCCTACCGGTTGCCGCAGTGGCAGTCGGTCACGGCCGGCGACATCCTCGACGCCGCCCGCACCCTGAACCCGGAGTCCCGCGTCACCCTCACCTACCTGCCCGACGAAGGGACCGACCAGTGAGTCTCGTTGCCACCCGGCCCGGCCCCGGCGACTCCCGGCCGTACACGTTCCCGGACATCCAGCGGGTCTCGGTGGCCGGTGGTGAGGTCGTCGCCGCGCACATGCCGGGTCAGCTCCTGGCCACCGCCGCACTGCTGCTCGACGCCGGTGGCGCGCGGGAGTCCGAGGGCCGCGAGGGCACGGCCACCGTGCTCGCCAAGTGCCTGGAGGAGGGCACCACGACCCGGGACTCCGCGGCGTACGCGCTGGCGCTGGAGGGTCTCGGAGCCGAGTTGTCCACCTCAGTCGACTGGGACTCGTTCCGGGTCGGTGTGTCCGTACCGGTGGCGCTGCTGCCCCGGGCCGTGACCCTGCTCGCCGAGGCCGCCCGCACCCCGCGCCTGGATCCGGCCGATGTCGCGCGGGTGCGCGACGACGAGGTGACCGCGCTGCGGATGGACTGGGCGCAGCCCGGCCCGCGGGCGGACGCGGCTCTGCGGATGGATCTGTTCGGGGCGGCCGAGCGGTACGGCCGGCCGCTGCACGGTGATCCCACGTCGGTCGCGGCCGTCACCGTCGAGGACGTGACCGCGTTCCACGAGTCCTGGCTGAAGCGGCCGGGCGTGCTGCTGGTCGCCGGTGATCTGGACCAGCTGGACCTGGCCGAGCTCGGAGCAGCCGCGTTCGCCGGGGCGACCGGGGAGCCGACCGCACCGGCCGGGCCGCTGGGGGTGCCGATCGCCGCCGGCCGCCGGGTGCTGCTGGTGGACCGCCCGGGCTCGGTGCAGTCGACGCTGCGGCTCGGGCACCGCGCGCCGGAACGCGCCAACCCGGACTACGTGGCGATGACGCTGGTGGCGACGGTGCTGGGCGGGGCGTTCACGTCCCGGCTCAACCACCTGATCCGCGAGGTGAAGGGCTACACGTACGGCATCCGGTCCGATTTCGCGATGACCCGCCGGTTCGGCCGCTTCGGCATCAGCACCTCGGTGCAGACCGCGGTGACCGCGCCGGCGCTGACCGACACCATCGGCGAGGTGACCCGCACCCGGCTGGACGGCGTCACCAAGGAGGAGCTGGAGGTGGCCCGCACGTGGCGGGCCGGTCAGCTCACGGTCGACATGCAGACGTCCGGTTCGATCGCCGGTGCGCTGGCCACGCTGGTGGTGCACGGGCTGCCCGACGACTACTACGCGACCCTGCGGCGCAGCCTGCTCGACGCGACGGTGGCCGAGGTGTCCGCCGCCGCGGCGAAGCATCTGCACCCCGACGGCCTGACCGTCGTCGTCGAGGGTGACGCCGCGGTGATCCGCGACGAGCTGGTGGCCGGTGGCCTGGGCGAGGTCGTCGACGCCGAGGTCTGAGGTGTTCCGCGGGCCGCCGGCGACACTGCCGGC
>NZ_JBEZGQ010000580.1:0-5415 GCF_040650095.1 Actinoplanes sp. NPDC048791
TGCTGCTCGGTGAGCTGGGCCGGCGCGAGGGGCTGCGCGAGGGCGCGACGGTCGACCGGGCCGCAGGACCCGGACGATGCTGCTCCACACCGACATCTGCATGAGCACCCCCAGCGGCGCCACGACCAGCGGCGCCCAGAGCGCGACGGCGGCGAGCCGCTCGAGATCCAGACGGGCGGCCGAACCGGCCGGCAGCGCTTCGGCGGCCGAGCCCGCCACGGAATGGGTGAACAGGCCGAGACCGACCATCCCACCGACAAAACAGAGCAGGGCCAATCCGGTACGGGCCTTCGGCGGCAGCCGGTCGAGCAGCGTGAACACGGAACCTCCAGGGAATCTCTCCCCTGATCGGCCGCCGCGGCTCAGTCCAGCGCGAATGTGCCCTTCGTCTCGAACGCCGCCAGGTCCTGCAGGGCCCGCAGCACCAGGCCGCCCGAGCCCTCCGGCAGCGCGTCCGGGGCGAACCAGCCCGCGTCCACGCTCTCGTCGGTCACCCGTTCCAGCTCGCCGTCGTAGCCGTCGACCCGGCACATCAGGGAGATGTACTGGTAGCTGTGCCCGTACGGGTTCGGGTACCAGTCGCGGGCCCGGGTGTAGAGGCCGAACGGGGTGACGTCCCGCGCCACCAGGCCGGCTTCCTCGCGTACCTCCCGGATCGCGCACTCGCGCAAGGTCTCGCCCAGCTCCATCGTGCCGCCGGGCAGGGCCCAGGTCCGGTCGTCGGAGCGCTGGATCAGCAGGATCCGGCCGTCCGGGTCGCGGACGACGCCGTGCGCACCGATCGAGATCAGCACGCGGTCGTCGCCGGCCAGCGTGCGCAGACCGCCGATGTACGACTCTTCCCAGGACAGTCCCACTGTCGTCACTCCAGGGTGAAGGTGCCCGCGGTCTCGAACGCCGCGAGGTCGGTCAGGGTACGCCGGACACCCTCACGCAACGGCTCGGGCAGGGCACCGGGCGCGAACCACCCGGCGTCGGTGGTCTCGTCCGTGGCCCGCACCAGCTCCCCCTCGTACGCGTCGATCCGCGCCGTCATGGTGATGTGCTGGTACGTGTGCCCGTACATGTCGGGGCCCCGCTCCGGCGACCGGGTGTAGACCGCGAACGGGGTGAGCTCGCGGACCTCCAGGCCGGTCTCCTCCCGTACCTCGCGCACCGCGCAGTCGCGCAGCGACTCACCGAGCTCCATCATCCCGGCGGGCAGCGCCCAGGTCCCGTTGTCGGAGCGACGGACCAGCAGCACCCGGCCGGTGCCGTCGCGCAGCACGCAGCGGGAGCCGACGCTGATCAGGGTGCGGCCGTTGCCGGCCAGGGCCCGCAGCTGCCCGAAGTAGGACTCGTCCCATGACAGTGCCATGCGACCACCCTGCCAGATCGGGGCGGGCGCTCAGCTGCCCGGCCGCACCGGCAGCTCCGCCGGGTACGGCTGACCGAAGTCCGCCGACCGGCTCACGTCCTGCCACGCCCCCGCCTCGTCGAGCTGGCGGCGGGAGTAGTCCAGCGCCATCTCGCTGGCGTTCACGCCGAGCGGCAGGTGCGTGGGGGCGGCACCGCTCTTGACCGTCCGCACGATGATCTCCGCGGCCCGGTCGGGGTCGCCGGCCGCGCCACCGGCCCCGGCCCGGACCCGGCGGTGCATGGCGCCGATGGTGGCGTCGTAGTCGGCCGGGATGGTGTCGACGGACATGGAGGAGCCGGCCCAGTCCGTGGCGAAGCCGCTGGGCTCGACGACCAGCACCTTGATGCCGAACGGCGCGGTCTCGGCGGCGAGCACCCGGCTGAAGCCGTCGACGGCGAACTTGGCCGCCTGGTAGCTGGCGATGCCGGGCGAACCGCCGACCCGGCCGCCGATCGAGGAGAACTGCACGACGGTGCCGCCGCCCTGGGCCCGCAGCGGCGCGATGACCGCCCGGGAGACGTGGTAGACACCCCAGAAGTTGGTCTCGAACTGGGTGCGGAAGTCGGCCTCGGCGCCGGTCTCGATGGGGGCGACGTTGGCGTATCCGGCGTTGTTGACGACCACGTCGAGGCGGCCGAAGCGGGCGATCGCGGCGGCGACGGCCTCGTCGGTCTGGGCGGCGTCGGTGACGTCGAGGGGCAGGGTGAGGATGCGGTCGCCGTACTTGTCAGCGAGGTCGGCCAGCTGCTCGGGCCGGCGGGCGGTGGCGACCACCTGGTCGCCGGCTTCGAGGGCGGCCACGACGAGGGCGCGGCCGAGGCCGCGGGAGGATCCGGTGATGAACCAGGTCTGTGTCATGCCTTTAACAAAACACGGTTGCGTTAAGATTGGCCAGTGATGAGCACCTCATTCCAGCGGGCCCGCTCCGCCGCCGCCAAGGAGCAGCGCGAGGCGGCGATCCTGGCTGCCGCAACGGAGCTCGGGGCCCGGCGCGGCATCCGCCAGGTGACGCTCACCGACATCGCCGAGGCGGTGGGCATGCACAAGTCCGCCCTGCTGCGGTACTTCGAGACCCGGGAGCAGATCTTCCTCAGGCTCACCGCGGCCGGCTGGCGGGACTGGTCGGCGGCGTTGTGCGCGGCGCTGCGGGATTGCCCGCCGCAGGCCGGCGCGGTGGCGGGCGTGCTGGCGGACAGCCTGGTGGAGCGCCCGATGTTCTGCGACCTGCTCGCCCAGGCCCCGCTCAACCTGGAACGCAACGTGTCCCTCGAGTCGGTACGCGCGTTCAAGCTCGTCACCCTCACCGAGGTGGAGGCGATCCGGGCCGAGCTGCACCGGCTGCTCGGGCTCACCGAGGAGCAGAGCGTCGACGTCATCGCGACGGCGACCAGCATGGCCGGGGCGCTGTGGCAGATGGCGACACCCGGCCCCGAGGTCAGCGCCCTCTACCGCGAGGACCCGCGGCTGGCCCACGCCGTCGTGGAGGTCGGGCCGCGGCTGACCCGGGTGCTCACCGCTCTGCTGACAGGAATGCGTCCAGCAGCGTGACCAGGCGCACCGGGGTCTCGTCCATGGCGTAGTGCCCGGCGTTGGCCAGCACCTCCAGCCGGGCGTTCGGGTAGTGGGCCAGCCAGGTCCCCCGCATCGCCGCCTCGCCCAGGGCGGGGTCGTGCTCGCCGGCGACCGCCAGCACCGGCACCGGATTGCCGGCGATCTCGGCGCTGAAGTCGGTCCGCGCCCAGGCCGGCAGGTACGCGGCGAAGGCCTTGGCGTCGGAGCCGTCCAGCGAGGCCCGCACCATCCGGTCCAGCCAGCTGCCCGCGAGCCGGTTGCCGGTGGTGAGATCGATGATGGCCCGCCGGGTGGCCGGGCTCTCGGCGGCCCCGCTGAACAGCGCCCAGCCCTGCTCGTCGAAGGGCACGCCGCTCGCGGGCACCGGGCTGATGCCCACCAGCCGCTCGACCCGGTCCGGCGCGTCGGCCAGCACCCGCTGCGCCACGATCCCGCCCATCGAGTGGCCGACCAGTGAGAACCGGTCCCAGCCGAGCTCGTCGGCCACCGCCAGCATGTCGGCGGCGGCCTCCGCGATCGTGTACGCGCCCGGGACGTCGCGGCGCTCGCCGTAGCCACGCAGGTCGGGGAAGGCGTACGTGAAGCGCGAGCCGTCGATCAGCTCGGGCAGGCCACCCCACCCCCGGGCGGAACCGAACCAGCCGTGCAACGCCAGAACGTGAACAGGTCCACTACCGACAGTCAAAACCATGCCCGCATTGTGCCCATCGGGGGCCGCGAAGCCCAGGACCGCCCGAGTCGGATTTCGGCCACGAGACACCCCTGGCGGTCAGGCGGTGAAGCGGTAGCCGATACCCGGTTCGGTGATGAGGTACCGGGGCCGGGCGGGCTGCGGCTCGATCTTGCGCCGCAGGTTGGCCAGGTGCACGCGCAGGTAATTGGTCTCGGTCTCGTAGGCCGGCCCCCACACCTCCTGCAGCAGCTGCCGGTGCCCGACGAGCTTGTCCCGGTTGCGGACCAGGACCTCCAGCAGATGCCACTCCGTCGGCGTGAGCCGGACCGGCTCCCCGGAGCTGCCGGTGAGCCGCTTGGCCGCCAGGTCGAGGACGAAGTCGGCCGTGGTGATGACGGCGATGTCGGTGCCGGGCGTGGCGCGGCGCAGAGCGGCCCGGATCCGGGCGAGGAGCTCGTCCATGCCGAACGGCTTGGTGACGTAGTCGTCGGCGCCCGCGTCGAGGGCGGCCACCTTGGCGGCCTCGCTGTCCCGGGCCGACAGCACGATGATCGGGACCTGGGTCCAGCCCCGCAGCCCCTCGACGACCGTGACGCCGTCGAGGTCGGGCAGGCCCAGGTCGATGATCGCCAGGTCCGGCGGGGTCCGGGCGGCCAGGGCCAGCGCGGTGGTGCCGTCGGCGGCCGTGACGACCTCGTAGCGGCGGGCGGTGAGGTTGATCCGCAGCGCGCGCAGCAGGTGGGTGTCGTCGTCGACGAGCAGGATCCGGGTCACGGGGTGACCGGCCGGACCGCGGCGACGGGCAGGGTGATGGTCATGGTCAGTCCGCCGTCCGGGGTGTCGCCCGGGGTCAGCGTGCCGCCCTGGGCCTCGGTGAAACCTCTGGCGATGGCCAGGCCGAGACCGAGCCCGGTGCCGGCCTGGTCGTTCAGGCGCTGGAACGGCGCGAACACACGGTCGCGGTCGGCGGCCGCGATGCCCGTACCGTGGTCGATCACCCGCAGCCGCAGCCGATCGTCCTCGGCGCGGCCCCGGATCACGACCGGCCGTCCGGCCGGGGTCGCGGCGACGGCGTTCGACAGCAGGTTGGCGACGACGCGTTCCAGCAGGCCGGCGTCGGCCTCGGCCCAGGGCAGGTCGTCGGGGATGTCCACGTCGACGGCGACGCCGTGGGTGTCGGTGATCATGACGGCTCGGGCCACGACGGCGTCCAGGGCGGTCGGGCCGGCGTGCACGGACAGCACCCCGGCCTCCAGGCGGCTCAGCGAGAGCAGGTTGTCCACGACAGTGGTGAGCCGGTCGGTGGACTCCTCCACGGTGGCCAGCAGCTCGGCCCGGTCGTCCGCGCTGAACTCGACGTCGGACTGCCGCAGGCTCGACACCGCGGCCTTGATCCCGGCGAGCGGCGTACGCAGGTCGTGGCCGACCGCGCCGAGCAGCGCGGCCCGGACCCGGTCGATCTGGGCCAGTTCCTCGGCCCGGGCGGCCTGACCGGCGAGCCGCTGGGTCTGCAGAGTCCGGGCCGCGGTGGCGGCCAGGCGCTGCAGGGCCCGCCGGTCCTCGGCGAACAACTCCGGCCCCCACCCGATCAGCCGCACCCCTCCCCCGGCCGCGACCGACAGCACCGGCTCGCCGTGCGGTGTCGGCCCGACCTCCTCGACCGTGCGTCCGTCGTCGGTGAGCGCGACGGTGTCCATCCGGTAGGTCAGCCGCACCTGCTCCAGCAGCCGGGTCAGCGAGGCCCGCTCGATCGGCTGGGTGCTGGCCGCGG
>NZ_JBEZGQ010000581.1:0-5406 GCF_040650095.1 Actinoplanes sp. NPDC048791
CGCCGCCCGTGGTCGAACGCCGCCGGCCCGCCGACGAGGACACGCTGGTCAACCAGCAGGCCGTCGGCCACGAGCCGAAGACCCGCGACGACCTGAAGAGCCGCGACCTGCAGGCTCCCCGCCCGGTCGCCGCCCGCACCGACCGGGGCGACCGCCTCGACCGGGCCGACCGCTTCGACCGGGCCGATGAGAAGACCATCGAGCAGCCGCCGGTTGTCGCCGGGCCGAAGCCGCGGGCCAGCCTGCTCGCCACCATGGGCCTGATCGTCAGCGTCGTGGCCGCCCTGCTCGTGCTCTCCGGCCCGCTGCTCGGCTACGGCATCGGCCTGGCCGTGCTGGGCCTGATCCTGTCGCTGAGCGGCATCCACGCCACCGGCAAGCGGCACATCGCCGGCAAGACCGACGCCCTGATCGGCATGATCCTGTCGCTGGGCGCGATCGTGGTCGGCGTGCTGGCCCTCACCGGTTCGCTGTCCTGGCTCGGCACCGACATGCAGCCGGTCACCAGCGTCCGAGAGTGGCTTGACGCACAGTTTATCGACCGCTTCTGACGGGTATCAGACATTCACCGGCGGCGATGCGCCGCCGGTGCATCTCGGAACCGGGACGGTCACCAGCCGTCCCGCCCCGAAATCATCCGGCGGTGCGCCGGACAGCGCGGAAACACTCGCGAACGGTCGATCACCTCGGCCGCTTCGGGACGGGACCGCATCGTTGTGCGGGGGCGGCGGTTCGCCGCCCCCGACGCACGTGCAACGAATCTTCGCGCCGACCCCCGATCACGCAACGATCCGCCGCCGCGCGCATGGTTGTTCCGGGGCGTACGCAGGCACTTCGCGCATAGCGTTGCCGTCATGACGCCCACCGCCACCCCGCGCCGCTATCTCATGTGCCGGCCGACCCACTTCGCGGTCACGTACCGGATCAATCCATGGATGGACCCGACGGCGCCGTACGACAACGCTCTGGCCGTCAGCCAGTGGGAGCACCTGCGGCAGACGTTCCTCGACCTCGGCCACACCGTCGAGCTGATCGAGCCCCTGCCCGGCCTGCCCGACATGGTCTTCGCCGCGAACGGCGCCACCGTGGTCGACGGCAAAGTGCTCGCCGTGCAGTTCCGCGACGCCGAGCGGGCCGACGAGGCCCCGGCGTATGCCGCCTGGTTCCAGAACAACGGCTTCGAGGTCTTCGACTCCAAGCACACCAACGAGGGCGAGGGCGACATCCTGCTCGCCGGTGAGGTGCTGCTGGCCGGCACCGGCTTCCGGACCTCGCACGCCGCGCACGCGCAGACCCAGGAGGTCTTCGGCCGCCCGGTGATCACGCTGCAGCTGGTCGACCCGGCCTACTACCACCTCGACACCGCGCTCTGCGTGCTGGACGAGCGCAACATCGCCTACCTGCCGTCGGCGTTCTCCCCCGGTTCGCAGGCCGTGCTGCGCCGGCTGTTCCCGGACGCGGTCATCGCCACCCCGGCCGACGCCGAGGTGCTCGGTCTCAACGCGGTCAGCGACGGCCGTACCGTGGTGTTGCCGGTGCAGGCCACCGCGCTCGCCGCCGCGCTGCGGGAGCGGGGCTACGCCACCGTCGGGGTCGACGTCTCCGAGCTGCGCAAGGCCGGCGGCGGCCCGAAGTGCTGCACCCTGGAGGTTCGTACCCGTGACTGATCTGGACCTGCGGACACCCGCCGCCCTGGCCGACGCCGAGCGCTGGACCGCCCACAACTACCACCCGCTGCCCGTGGTGATCGCCGACGCCGAGGGCGCCTGGGTCACCGACGTCGACGGCCGCCGCTACCTGGACTTCCTGGCCGGCTACTCGGCGCTGAACTTCGGCCACCGGCACCCCGGCCTGATCGCCGCCGCGCACGCCCAGCTCGACCGGCTCACGCTGACCAGCCGGGCGTTCGTGCACGACCAGTTCGCCGACTTCTGCCACGGGCTGGCCGAGCTCTGCGGCAAGGACCTGGTGCTGCCGATGAACACCGGCGCCGAGGCCGTGGAGACCGGCATCAAGGTCGCCCGCAAGTGGGGCTACCAGGTCAAGGGCGTGCCGGACGGGCAGGCCGAGATCATCGTCGCGGACGGCAACTTCCACGGGCGCACCACGACGATCATCAGCTTCTCCACCGATCCGGACGCGCGGGACGACTTCGGGCCGTACACCCCCGGTTTCAGGATCGTGCCGTACGGCGACCTGGCGGCCCTGGCCGACGCGATCACCCCGAACACGGTCGCCGTGCTGCTCGAGCCGATCCAGGGCGAGGCCGGCGTGCTGATCCCGGGCGAGGGCTACTTCGCCGGCGTCCGGTCGCTGTGCGACGACCACAACGTGCTCTTCATCGCCGACGAGATCCAGTCCGGCCTCGGCCGCACCGGTAAGACCTTCGCGATCGAGCACGAAGAGGTCGTGCCGGACATGTACCTGCTGGGCAAGGCGCTCGGCGGTGGCATCGTGCCGGTGTCGGCCGTGGCGGCGAACCGGGACGTGCTCGGCGTGCTCAAGCCGGGCGAGCACGGCTCGACGTTCGGCGGCAACCCGCTGGCCTGCGCGGTCGGCGCCGAGGTGGTCCGGCTGCTGGCCACCGGCGAGTTCCAGGAGCGCTCCGAGCGGCTGGGCGCGCTGCTGCACGAACGGCTCGCGGCCCTGGTCGGCCACGGTGTGCTGGCGGTCCGCGGGCGCGGGCTGTGGGCCGGGGTGGACATCGACCCGGCGCTGATGACCGGCCGGCAGGCCGTGGAGCGGCTCGCCGAGCGCGGCATCCTGGCCAAGGACACCCACGGTTCGACGATCCGGCTGGCCCCGCCCCTGGTGGTCACCGAGGAGGACCTGGAGCACGCGGTGGCGCAGCTGGCCGCGATCCTGGCCTGAGCGTGACGGGGAGGCGGGAGTCCGCCTCCCCTCAGCGTTCGAACTTGCGGATCGCCATTGTCGGGGCCTCCGCCATGACCGACGACGGCTGCGTCACGCCACCGGTCGCCCACAGCTTGGCGCGGCCCACGTTCACGCCCGCGTACAGCTCCACCACGTCGTTGGCCGCCAGGGTGCGGGTCTCGTCGCGGTTCAGGGTGATCCGGTCGTCGTCGTCCACTGAGCCGCCCGGGCGGATGCCCGTGCCGTTCGTGCTGACGTCCTGCGCGGTCAGCTCGCCGCCGTTGAGCGCCAGCCGGACGTGACCGCGGCTGATCCACTTCCGGGCGTCGTCGGTGAGCCACTGGCCCAGCATCACGCCGCCGCCCTCGGGCGCGCGTCCCACCACGACGGGCTTGTCGGTCGAGACCACGAAACGCTGGCGCACCACGCCGTCGATGCGCACCGACAGCACCTCGACCGCCGGGCGGGGGCCCGCGTCCCGCAACCGGGTGCCGTGCCGCGGGCAGGTCGGGGCGCCGGACCGCAGCGACGGCGGTGGCTGGGCGACCGGGGCGGTCGTCTTGCGCATGTCGGCGAACGGGCTGTCCGGGTCGCCACCGGAGCCGTACGCGTTGCAGTTGGCCTCCGGGCAGCTCCACACCCGGCCCAGCAGCTTCGCGCCCATCGGGGAGGGCTCGGCGACCGCCGGCACTTCCCCGCGACCGATCCTCGCCACCAGCACCGGCCCACCGGCACCCGGCACCGCGGCGAGCAGCCGGCCCGGCTCCTCGACCCACGGCCGGCGGTCTCGGAACTGCTCGGCGCGGGTGCGGGTCAGCACGGGCAGGCCCAGCAGCTCGGCCACCTCGAGGACCCGGTCGTCGAGCTGCGGGACGACCTCGACCACGCCGTCGTCCGCCCAGCGGCGGACCACCATGCGCTCGTTGGAGGTCAGGTCCGCGTCGGAGAGCAGGCCCCGGGGCACCACCGCGTAGACCGGGACGTTCTCCTCCGAGACGTGCCGGCCGAGCGCGTCGATGACCAGGCCGAGGCGCAGCATGCTGGCCGGGCGACCGCCGTCGAGATCGGCGTAGCGCACGATCTCCGACAGGTCGACCACGGCGCGGGCCAGGGCCGGGTCGGTGGTGAGCCGGGCCTCGATCGCGTCGAGGACCTTGCTGACCTCGAATCTCACGGGGCCTCCCTGTACGTGCGCGTGCGGCTACCTCCGGCCATCATGCCGTCTGGGGCCCGCGGGCGGCGAATCAGGGCGCTCAGGAGGCGTCGGCGAGGATCCGGTCGATGCGGTTGGCCAGGGCGATGTCACGCGTGGTGACCCCACCGGCCGCATGCGTGACACAGCGGAAGGTCAGCGTGCGCCATCGGATGTCGATGTCCGGGTGGTGGTCCATCTCCTCGGCGACCTTCGCGACCCGGTCGACGACGGCGATCGCCGCCGGGAAGCTGCGCAGGCCCACGGTGCGTACGATCGCGTCCGTCCCGCCTTCCCAGCCGTCGAGGACGGCCACGGCACTGCGTACGGAATCGGCGTCGAGCAGGTCAGCCATGAGACAACCTTAATGCCCGCGCGCCCCCCGGCCATGACGCCTCGGACGAGGATGTCGCACCCGTTCGCTACCGTGAGCGCCGACTTGACGCCCGGAGCCCGGGAGACCGGGGCGGGCACAACGGGGAGGAAACCCATGAGGAATCGACGACCGGCGATCGCTGGTCTCGCCCTGGTCGCCGCTCTCGGGCTCACCGGCTGCGGTCCCGCGGACAGCGTGGCCCAGCCCGGCAGCAGCACGGCCGCGGCCGCCGAGCAGGCGAAGCCGGCCGCCGAGCTGGCCGCCGCGGCGCAGAAGCTGGGCGAGCAGAGCCTGCGTTTCGAGATGGAGATGGTCGGCGCGATCACCGCCTCCGGCGAGGCGGACCCGAAGGCCGGCAACGCCCGGATGACCATGGACATGGGCGCGCTGGGCGACGGCAACAAGATCGAGCTGCGCAAGGTCGGCACCGACGTCTTCATGAAGTTCGGCGGCGCGGTGGGTCAGATGCTCGGCGGCCAGAGCAGCAGCGGCAAGGAGTGGATGCACGTCGACGCGGCGAAGCTCCCCGCGGGCAGCAGCTTCAACGTGATGTCCCCGGACGACCCGGCCGGCACCAAGGCCATGGTCGCCGCGATGACCAAGGTCGAGCGGGCCGGGGCGAACGGCTACCGGGGTTCGCTCGACCTGGCCAAGTCGCCGACGTACAACAAGAAGGACGCCCTGAAGGCGCTCGGCGGCAACACGCTGGTGCCGTTCACGGCCAAGACCGACGACCAGGGCCGCCTCGTCGAGCTGACGCTGGACATGAGCGGCCTGGGTGCCTCGTCCGGCGCCGGGGCCATGCCCGGCGGCGGCAAGGTCAAGACGACGTACTCGGACTTCGGGACCAAGGTGTCGGTCGCGGCACCGCCGGCCGCCCAGGTCCAGGAGCTCCCGTCGCAGCTCGCCGGCATGCTCAACAACTGACGCGTCCCCGGGCCGGGCCGGTCACACCGGCCCGGCC